>JBEIVF010000046.1:0-10901 GCA_040374005.1 Gemmatimonadaceae bacterium
CCACCATTCTCCTCCGGAGAGCTCGTATGGAATACATCGATGGTGCCCAGATCACGCTCTATGCGTTCTGGATCTTCTTCGTCGGCTTGATCATCTACCTCCGACGCGAGGACAAGCGCGAGGGCTATCCGCTCGAGTCGCCGCAGGGTCCGCGTGAGGGTTGGCCGCCCGTGCCGGAGAAGAAGACGTACGTGCACGTTGACTCCCACACCTCGAACGAGGGACACTGATGTCCGATCTCAAGGCAGTGCCAGCGGACCATTTCAACGGATCGCCGATCATCCCCACGGGGAACCCAATGGTCGACGGGGTCGGTCCGGCCGCGTGGGCGGATCGCGCCGATGTGCCTGATCGCACCGCGCGTGGCGAAGCGAAGATCGTCCCGATGCGGTTGCATCCGGGATTCACGATCGCCAAGGGCGATCCTGACCCGCGCGGTCTGCCGGTGCACGCCTGTGATGGCGTCGTCGCGGGCACCATCGTCGATGCGTGGGTGGACAAGTCCGAGCCCCAGGTGCGCTACTACGAAGTGCAGTTGGCCGCGGCCGAGCGACGGGTGCTCGTGCCCACGGCGTTGGTGCAGTGGCCCAACTTCGGACTGTGGGGCAATGATCATGTGAAGGTGAAGGCGATCACGGCCGCGCAGTTCGCGCAGGTGCCCGGTACCACGCGTGATGACCAGATCACGCTGCTCGAAGAGGACAAGATCATGGCGTACTTCGCCGGTGGACACTTGTACGCGACGCCGGATCGCGCACAGCCGTGGATCTGAACACCGCGGCTCCGGCCGACGCGACCGCGGGGACGTTCATCCCCGGGATCGCGCAGGCGCTTCCGCCGGGCGAGCGGTTGCTCTGGTGGGGGAAGCCCGAGCGATCGGCGATCGCGAATCATGTGTTCCACGTGCGCATCATCGCGGTGTACTTCGTGGCGATGATCGCGGTGTGGGCGCTGAACCAGACCGGGACGGTGGATCACGCCACGTTCGTGCGCATGGGGGCGATCCTCACCGGCGTCTCGGCGTTCGCGATCGGGTTGCTCTGGCTGTACGCGCACCTGGTGGCCTCGGCCACGGTGTACGCGATCACCGATCGGCGTGTCGTGATGAAGATCGGCGTGGCGTTCGACCTGACGTTGAACATCCCGCTCACGTACATCCAAGCGGCCGCACTGCGCACGTTCCGCGACGGTACCGGCCAGATCGCCCTCGCCTTGCCGAAGGAGCAGCGATTGGGATACGTGGTCCTGTGGCCGCACGCGCGCGCCTGGCGCGTGACGCGTCCCGAGCCAGCCCTGCGTGGCCTCGCTGACCCGGCGGCGGTCGGTGCGGTCCTGCAGCGCGCGTTGGCCACATGAGTCGCGCCTACGTGGAGGTCGAGGCCGAACCGGGGAGTCGCGAGAAGCCCGGGACGATGCAGATGCCCCGACTGCCGCTCCGGCTGGCGGCGGGCATGGCCGCGTGCGTGCTCCTGCTGGCCATCGCGAGTTCGCAGTTCGGGTGGTTCAAGGACACCAACGCCCCGTCGCCGGTGCTGTTCGAGCGGACCTTCGTGTTCGCTGACCGACCGGATGGGGGGATCGATGTGCAGGATGCCGCCCGAGGGGGCGCCGTGGTGTACACCCTGCCCAACACGCAGAACGGGTTCGTCCGAGGCGCGATGCGCGCCTTGGCGCGGCAGCGCCGGTTGGCGGGCATCGGTCCTGAGGCCCCGTTCACGCTCACGCGGTACGAGGATGGCCGCTTCACGTTGGCTGATCCGAGCACTGGCGAACGCGTCGAGATCGGATCGTTCGGTCCCTCGCAAGTGAAGTCGTTCGAGGACCTCTTGGTGGCGGGTGTGGTCCCGGCGCGCTAGAATCGACCAGTGGGGGTCTGGATCACGCTGGGGCAGGGTGCTCATCGCTGAGATCCTGCTTTGTTCTTTTTCCTCCCTGGTCATGCCCGATCTTCTCGCAGGTCTCGTCCGCTCCGGCGTAGTCATGTCGCTCGTGTTCACCCTCAGCGCCTGTGGTGGCGGCGACGGCGGCACCGGCACGACCCCCCCGAACGGCTCGGCCGTCGCGAGCCTCCGATTCGACCGGGACACGGTCTTCGTGCTCACCGGCGGACAGCTGGCGGTGCGCGCATCCGCCCTGAGGGCGAGTGGCACGCCCCTCTCGGGCATCTCGATCACGTATGCGGTCGGGGCGCAGTCCGTCGCGACCATCGACGCCTTGGGGATCCTACGCGCCGTGGCGCCCGGTTCCACGACGGTCACCGCCACGGCCGAAGGGCGATCGTCCGTCCTCGTCGTCTATGTCCACAACGCGGTGGCGACCGTCGCGCCGTCGCTCTCGAACCTCGTGCTCGACGTGAACGAGTCCCGCACGCTGAGCGCCGTGCTCCGCGACGCCGCGGGGGTGGCGATCACCGCGCCGCTCCCCGTGGAGTGGGCGGTCGAGAACGTCTCGGTGGCGACCATCTCATCCCGCGGGCAGGTCACCGGGCAGACGACCGGCAATTCCGTGATCACGCTGCGCTTCGGGAACCTCCTCGGCAACGCGAACATCAGGGTGTTCTCGTCGGCCTCCGCGACGCGCATCGCATTTGGCGAGTCCGAGTATGGTATCCTGGCTGGGCAGACCCGCACGATCAGCGCTGTCGCCTACGACGGGGCGAACGTCGCACTTCCGCGGGCGCCGCAGTGGTCGTCCAATGTGCCGACCATCGCGTCCATCTCGGCCGAGGGGCAGATCGTCGGCCTCGCGGCGGGGCAGACGGCGCTCACCGCGACCATGGGGCCGACGAGCGCGGTCACGAACCTCACGGTATTCCCGACGATGCCGGCCGGCAATGTGGGCGCCGCACTCGGCGATGATCAGTTCGTCGCGATCCCGGCGGGCGGTACGGTCGCCTCGCCGTTCCGAGCGCAACGCACCGAAGTGACCCAGGCGCAGTGGCTCTCGATGGGTGTCGCCCTCCCGGCAGGGCAGTCGCGCACCTGCAATCTGTGCCCGGTGGAGAATGTCACCACGGCGCTGGCGCAGCAGTTCATCGCGGCATTGAATGCCGCACAGCCCGGACGCGGGTATCGCATCCCGACGGCGGCTGAGTGGGAGTTGGCCGCGCGTGCGGGCACCACGGGCGCGTACCATGGGCCCATCGAGTTGGTCGCGTGGTACGTGACGACGCGCGACGACGCGCGCACGTCATTGGTCGGCCTCCGTCAGCCCAACGCCTTCGGCTTGTACGATGTGCACGGTAACGTGGCCGAACTCACCACCGCGAACGTGCTCCCGGCCAAGGGGGGGAGCTGGAACCTCCCGGCCATCGGCGTGCAATTCATCGCGTCCAATGTGTTGACGCCGATCGTTGGACTGCGCTTGGTGCGCGACCCCTGATGTGCGAACGCCCCGCGGCCGATCACGGCCGCGGGGCGTTGCCCATCGAGCGCCGGTCGCGTCGGCTACCGCGGGGCGCTCCCTCCACTGGTCGAAGACGACGGCGTCGCCGAGGTGGCCGACGTGGTGACCGGCGCCGCCGGATCAGCCGGTGCTGCCGGCATCCCGAGGCCAGGGAACGGTGCGCCATTCCACATCGGACGGCCCCAGACTGCGGGGTAGTCCTTGGTCATCTGGGCCCCGAAGAGCGGCTTGTACACCCCATTGTGGCAGGTGGAGCACTGTGCCTTGGGGGCATCTCCCATCGGGCCGAGGCGGCTGGCCGGATAGACCGACTGCAGCGGCGCGAGGTAGTTGACGTTCAGATCACGCAGCATGGTGATCCCGTGGAACGCGACGGCGCGTTGCGGCGGGGCCTCCTCCCACGAGGAGAAGATGCGCGTGTTGTGACAGTAGGTACAGTTGACGCCGAGCGACTTGGACTGCGAGATCATCAGGGCGTAGGTCCACTCCGTCTGCTTGACCGACGAGCGGTTGTCGTTCGACGGTGCGATGGCCGTGGAGATGACGCGCGCGCCGTCGCGATCGAGGTAGTGGCGCAGATAATCCGTCTGCTTGTCGTAGAACCACAGCCCGTTGGGGAGTGGCTTGCCGAGGTGACACGTGTAGCAGGTGACCCCGGTGTTGGCGACGTGCGTGGCGTACTCCGAGTTGATGTGGCGCGTCATCTGGAGCATGCGGCGCGCGACCAACTTGGTGTAGATCGGTGTGCCGTTGGCCAGCGTGTCGTCCCACGGACGGAGCACGTTGTGGCAATAGGCACAGTTGGGGGTGCCGGCGACCCGCGTGGACATCGCGAGCATGGTGCGGTTGAACTCCGCGACCGAGATGTCGTTGAGGACCTGCACATTCTGCCACGGCAACGGCCCGGGTGGGAAGTTCGGCGCTGGTGCGAGGGCCACGGGGATCGCGCTGACGATCTCCTCGTATTTCGCTTGCTGCGCGCGTTCGTCGTAGGTGACTTCCATCGCGGTCCCACGATACCCGCGTTGGGTGGCCTGGCGTTCTTCCGCCGTGAAATCACACCCACTGATGCCGACGACGAGACCGAAGAGCGCGAGACGCGCGTGGCCTCGCGGGAGGAACGGACGCATCACGGGGTCCTCCCGGCCGCAGGCGGCGGTGTCATGGTGGTGGCCGGCGCGGCACTGTCCATCGCCGCCGCCATCGAGTCAGGAACGACCGGTGCGGTTGGAGCCGGCACCGTGTACACAGGGTAGTTCGAGGGCTGCGATCCCTGATACCGCCCGCGGAGCGCTTGCAGCTGTTCGGTGGTGAGCAGGTTCTGCGCCGGGTAGCTGGGGGCGACGCCGTGCTTCTGCGCCCAGAGGTACCAGTTGTCCACGACGGTGCCCGTGAGGATGATGCCGATGCCACCGGTGAAGGTGACGAGCACCGCGAACCACCACGCCCAGCGGTGGATCGACTCCATCGTCGCATTGAAGCCCATCGTCCAGCGCCAGAACAGCGCCGAGCGCTCCGCGGCCGTGCCGCGATCGGTGATCTGTTCGATCTCACGCTCGGCGCCCAACCGGCTGGCGGCGAGGATCGTCGCGGCGTGCATGGCGAACAGCAGCGTCGAGCCGTAGAGGAATGCGATCGAGAGGGCGTGGAACGGGTTGTAGTACAGGTTGCCGTAGCGGATCGAGAACGCGCTGGTCCAGTCGAGGTGCGGGAAGATCCCGAACGGCACCATCTCGCTCCAGCTCCCGACGAGCAACGGCTGGATGAAGAACGAGATGTAGAGGAAGATCGCCGACGCGAAGGCCCACGCGAGGTGGGTGCCCATGCCCAAGGCCCGAGCGCGCGTGTAGACGCGGATCCACCACAGGAAGATCGACATGGTCAGGAAGAACCCGGCCATGAGGTACCAGCCGCCCTGGGCGAGCGGCGGGATGCGCAGCCCATACTCCGGTGGCGGCGGCTCGAGGGCGAGCCACGGGAGGCGCCGCACGAACTCGACGGGATCCCAGCCGACGGAGGCCCACATGTTGAGGCCGATGATCTCGAATGCGAGGAAGCCGCAGATGAGCGAGGCGATGCCCCACCCACCGAGGTAGAGCGGACCGATCTGCGCATCACCGAGCTTACCGGCGAGATACGAGAAGCCACCCTTGCCGTAGCGGGCTCCCGCCAGCGTCTGCGGGATCGGCAGTCCGGCGTCCGGCGCATGCCGGACCTGGACGCGTGTGAAGAGATTCTGATACTCGAGCACGGTTCTCTCCTAGCGCCAGATGGGGAGGTTGAGCCACCAGTTCCACCACTCCGGCCAGCCCTTGGTCCAGAACGGGCCGGAGATCACGATGCAGATCGCGCTCCAGATGCCCGCCGACAAGGCGAGGAAGAGTCCGAGGCGATGGATGCCGATCGCCCCGATGGAATACCCGAGGAGGTCACGGAAGAAGACGTTCTCATGTTCCGACGTCTTCACCGGCTCTCCCTTCTTGGGATTGGTGACCGAGAGGATGAGCGAGCCGTGCATCGCGAGCGCCAACGTCGTCGTGAAGAAGAACGTGATGGCGATCATGTGCGCGGGATTGTAGTGGAAGTGCAGGTACTGGTACCCGACATTCGACACCCAGTCCAGATGGGAGAAGATCCCGTACGGGAATCCGTGTCCCCACGCCCCGAGCAGTACTGGCCGGATGACGACGAGCGTCACGTAAGCGAAGACGGCGACGAGGTAGGCGTAGGGGATGTGGAGGCCCATGCCGAGCTTGCGACTGATCTCGACTTGTCGGAGTGCCCACGACAAGAACGCGCCCACGGCGCAGATCGTGATCAACTGCCACAGCCCGCCTTCGGCGAGCGGGGCGAACCCGAGGCCATAGCTCAGGTCCGGTGGCGCGATACTGATCTGCCACAGGTTCCAGGTCGGACCCATCGCTGCGCCATACACGCAGAGCAGGGTCCCGAGGACCGCGAAGAAGATCGTGGTGACGCCGAAGAAGCCGACGTAGAACGGCCCGAACCAGAAGTCGAACAGGTCCCCGCCGATCAACGTCCCACCTCGAACGCGGTATTTCTTCTCGAAACTCATCATCGCCATGGCGATGGCCTCCCGATAACGGATCCTGAAGCGATGGAACTAGGAAGTAGGTGCCACAGGTAGAGCGGTATTTCGTACTTCTCGTGCTTGTCTCAGCAGTTCCGGCTGGCTCGCGTGGGGGAACAGACCGGTCGTGCTAGTCTGTTCCGCTCCACGCGGCCGGCACGGACTACCGGTTCGGCGGTAACGGCGAAAGTTCCGACGTTACAGCCGGGGACGACATGCCCACGGGGGCATCCAGCGCCGACAGCGTCCCGTTCTCGATCCACGAGTAGCGCTGCGAGCTCAGCAGGATGAAGTGGATCATTAGCGCCAGCACCGCCAGGAACCCGGTGAGAGCGACCAAGACCCGCCGAGGGTCGAAGGCCAGCCAAATTCGATGCATTGTGCTGCTCCTTCGGTCAGCGCATCTGCGCTGACGCGGCCGGTGGGTTGTACTTCGCCTTGAGGCTCTTCGGCCAGCCGAGCTGACCGAAAGCGAAGATGTGCATCACGAGCACCGCACCGACGACGAACGAGCCGACGGCCGCGAGCGCCATGTGCGGGTCCAAGCCTTGCCAAATCTTATGCATGGTTGCTCCTCGTTAGAGGGTAGAGGTTAGAACCACGGCCGCCAGGACCACGCGAGGAAATGGGCGACCACCGCCACGGCGAACCATCCGGCGAATCCGAGCATGAAGTAGCTGTGGAACCGGCGCGCTTCATCATCGGTCATGCCTCTGTTGTCACTCATAACACACCTCCATGGGGTGTTTTGGTGTTGCTGCGAAGGATCCGCGCAGCACGGAGAGCCCGGGCGAGCTCAGTAGTTCGGCACCACAGTCGGTGCCGACTTCGAAGGGAGTGGTGCGGTGGCCGAGGTCAGACATTCGCCCCAGCCATCACGCGCCGTGATGCGAGGACATGGTCGCGCGTGACGACCGGATCCCCTAACTCCCGTGCATCCTTCTCGGCCGCGTCGCGCAGACGCTTCGCCGCCGAGATCCTGATCAAGACCGGCGTTGCCTCGAGCAACTCGGCCAAACATTCTTGTGCGTCGGTATCCCACGGCATCTCGACATGACGACGCGCTGGGGTGGCATCGATCTTGTCCATGTCCGTCCCGAGCGGGAGGATGTGGAACAGGGCGTCGAACAGCGCGTTGCACACTTCCTGCACCAAGTACGTGGCCCCCGCGTAGCCCATGAAGGGCGTCCCCGTGTGGCGACGGATGATCGCGCCTGGGAACGAGGCCGGGATGTACATCGCGCGTGCACCACACTCGGCCGCGTACATCCGCTCGTTGAAGCTGCCGAACAGGATCAGTGGCGGCGTGTCCTTGATGGCCTGCCGAACGGCGTCGTTGTCGGGCTTCTTGCCCGGCATCCGGGCGAACGAGAAGGTGCAGGGCAGACCCAGCTCCGTCTCGAGGAAGTTCCGCACGCCGCGCGCGTAGGTCT
Source organism: Gemmatimonadaceae bacterium (assembly GCA_040374005.1). GTDB lineage: Bacteria > Gemmatimonadota > Gemmatimonadetes > Gemmatimonadales > Gemmatimonadaceae > DASRAP01. Next base: position 7,930 of record JBEIVF010000046.1, read on the forward strand.
CATTGGCGACGATCGCGAAGCTCGCGGTGCCGAAGAAATCCTGCGTGACCGAGCGCCACAGATCCCAGATGGGCTTGATGGTCGTGTGCTTCTCGCGCTCGATGAACGGCTCGGGGTCGAGCCCCAGCATCTCGCCGAGCGTGCGTAAGAACTTGGTCGTGGAGTGCAGCCCGATCGGGGCTTGCAAGTACGGCGTCTCGAGCGCTTCGCAGAGCATGCGACCGAACTCGCGGTACATGCACACGTTCACGTCGGCATCCACGAGGCGCGGCACATCAGCCAGGTGCGAGCCCAGGGGGAACACCATGTTGATGTCGGCGCCGATGCCTTCGACCAGGCGCCGGATCTCATGCAGGTCGCTCGCCGTATTGAACGTGCCGTAGATCGGGCCGATGATGTTCACGCGCGGCTTGGCACCGGCGGGACGCTCGGTCTTGTTCGGCCGCACGCCCTTCTTGAGGCCGTACTCCGTCCACAGCCAGAACATGGCGCGATTGGCGCTCTGCCACTGGTCTTCGTCGATCGTGCGCGGCAAGAAGCGCTGGATGCCCGTCCCCTCAGGCGTCACGCCGCCGCCGATCATCTCGGCGATGGAGCCGGTGACCACGACCGACGGCAGTTCAGGGTCGAGCGTCTTGTGCGCCCGCGTCATGGATGCTTCGGTGCCTTCGCGGCCCAGCTGCTCTTCGCCGAGGCCGGTCACGACGATCGGCAACTCGTGCGGTGGCAGGCCATCGGTGTAGTGCAACACGGACGTCACGGGCAGATTCTCGCAGCCCACGGGACCGTCGATGACCACCTGCAAACCCTTGACGGCGCAGAAGACGTACACGGAGCCCCAGTACCCACCGGCGCGGTCATGATCGAGCACGAGCATCAGACCATCTCCTGCGCCTTGCGGGCCTTGTTGATCTTCGCGAGGTGCCGCTTGTAGTGATCGCGGAACTCGGGACGATCGACGGGCGTGTTCTCCCACACCCCGGCCGTGTAGCCCTCGCCGACGCCGGCGAAGAAATCCTTCATCTCGACGAAGCGCGCCTTGTTGCCCATGGCCGCATTCACCACCGTGGCGAGTGAGCCCGCACCGGCCGGCCCCATCAGCGGACGCGCCGAGATGAGGTTGGTGAAGTAGAGCGACGGGATCATCAGCTCCTTGGCCTTCTGCACGACGGGCGTGGTGCCGATCGCGAGGTCGGGCTGGAACTCATGCACGGCGGCAAGATCCTGCTCCAGCGACGCGCGGAACTGCACGTGCACCCCGCGGGCTTCGAGCCACTCGCGATCCACATCGCTCCAGCGCGTCTTGGGGCAGGCCGAGCCGACGTAACGGACATCAGCACCACTCTCCACGAGCAAGCGGGCGACCAGCAGTTCGGAGCCCTCGTAGCCGCTCAGCGTGATGCGACCAGTGATCGGCCTCTTCGCCAGCGCGCCCTTGATGGCCGGCAGGATCTTGTTCTGCGCCGCCGCGATGCGATCGGCCGAGACATGCGCCGCAGCGCCGATCGCTTCGAGCCACGCGGCGGTGCCGTCGTGCCCAACGGGCGCGGAGCCGACGATCGCGCGACCGGCCGCTTCGAACTCGCGCACCGACGCCGTATAGAACGGGTGGATGGCGCCGACGACCGCGCAGTCGAGCGCCGCGTACAGCTCACGCCATTCGCGCGTCGGAACGACCGGACCCGCGGCCAAGCCGAGGGGCTCGAGCATCATGCCGATGCCCACGGGGTCGGCGGGGAACATCTCCCCGAGCAGCGTGACCGTCGGCTTCTCGCTCACGCCACCACGTGGCGCCATGACGGGCCCGGCCTCGGCTTCGGTGCGCGCGTAGCGGAGCATCGCGCCGGCGAGCACATCCTTGGCCTCCGCGTGCGTCGGGACACCGAAGCCCGGCACATCGATGCCGATGATGCGTACGCCGTTGATCTCCTTCGGCAACAACTGCAGCGGCACGCCCGAGGCAGTGGGCACGCAGAGGTTGGTGATCACGATCGTGTCGTAGAGCGCTGGATCGGCCGTCTTGTACACCGCATCGCGGATGTCCTCGAACAACTGCCCCGTGACCAGCGTCTCGGAGTTGAACGGGACGTAGCCCACCGTGCGCCGCGCGCCGTAGAAGTGCGACGTGAAGGTGAGGCCGTACACGCAGCACGCCGAGCCCGAGAGGATGGTCGCGGTGCGGCGCATGCGGAGGCCGACGCGGAGCGACCCGAAGGCCGGACACATCGACTGCGGCTGATCGTGCGGCCCCTTGGGGTAGTCCTTCGCGTACTGATCGAGCGTCTCCGACTTGCCGGCGGCACGAGCGGACGCGTCCAGTTGCTCCTTCCCAGAGTGGCAGCCGAGTCCGTCACCCGTGAGGGCGGCCGGATTCTCGATGACAGGCAGGGGAGTCGTCACGGGATCAGACCGTGTCGTACACGACTTCAAGGGACGGCTTGGAGACATCGTGGCGTCCGACCATGTCGAACGTCGTGGCGGGCTCCAGGATCACGTGGCGGCCGACGACATCCCCGGCGAAGAGGCCGAGCAGTTCGTCCTGCGAGAGCGGCTTCGGACGGACCGGCGGCGCTTCACCGACGTTGGTCGCGAGCGTCTCGAACATCGGGCCCCACTGCGTGCCGGGGATGCCGACGATCTCGTAGTTGGCGCTCTTGCGACGAATGTCCTCGTGCGCGGGGATCGCCGCGAGGATCGGGATACCGGCCGCGGCCGCGAAGGCCGCCGCTTCACCCGTGCCATCGTCCTTGTTCACGACCATGCCGGCGACGCCGACGTTGCCGCCGAGTTTGCGGAAGTATTCGACCGCCGAGCACACGTTGTTGGCCACGTACAGCGACTGCAGGTCGTTGGAGCCGACGACGATGACCTTTTGGCACATGTCGCGCGCGATCGGCAAACCGAACCCACCACAGACGACGTCGCCGAGGAAGTCGAGCAACACGTAGTCGAAGCCCCACTCGTGGAAGCCG
>JBEIVF010000161.1:0-4696 GCA_040374005.1 Gemmatimonadaceae bacterium
AGGACCATCACGAAGGCGTGCTCGACCGCGAAGAACCGCGCCACGCCGTTCTGCATCGTGGCGCCCATGTTGTCGAGCAGGTCCCGCACGTACGGGCTCACGGCGTACAGCAGGAGACCGATGACGAGCTGCGCCGTCGTGAGGTGCGCCGCGGCCTTGGCCCACATCGTGTCGGTGCCCCGCCACGTGCCACCCTGCGCGAGCCCGAGGAGCGCGCGCCCGAAGACGTACAGGATGGCGCCGAGGGCGACCCAGCGCAGATACGAGTGCATGTACAGAAGAGGCGTATACATGCCTGAAAGGTAGCGCCCACCCGAGTGGCTGTCACCCGTGCGGCGGTCGCGCGCGGCGCGCAGCCCTACCCTGCCTCGCCGTCCTCGCTCAGCTTCTCACGCCGCTGGATCTCCGTGATCCCCTTCACGTTGCGCGCCGCCTTGATGATCTTGGTCAGGTGATGGAGGTTCTCGACCTCGACCACGGCGCTCCCCATCACCCGCCCGTCCACGGTCTTGAGCTCGAGCGAGCGGATGTCGTTGCCCGTCGCGCTCATCGCCGTCGCGAGATCGGCGTACAGATTACGCCGATCGAACCCCGCCATCGCCAACCGCACCAAGAACCGCTCGCCGGCGCCCTCCTGCCAATCGATCTCGAGCCGCCGTTCGGGCTCGTGCGCGAGCGTGAGGAGGTTCGGGCAGTCGCCGCGGTGGATGCTCACCCCGCGGCCTCGCGTCACGTACCCGACGACCGGATCGCCCGGCACGGGCTGGCAACACTGCGCGTACCGCACCATCAAGCCATCGGCGCCTTGGATGCGGATGGCTTTCCCCGTGCTGCCGCGGAAGCGCTCGACCAGACGCTCCAGCGGACTGGGGCGGAGCGCGGGTGCTTCGCGTTCGTCGCTGTCAGGATAGAGGGCCTTGAGCAGCTGCGTGACACTGACGTCGCCCTGCGCGATGGACGCCAACAGATGCGCCGCGTCGTTGAGCTGCATGCCCGATGCGGCCTTGGCCAACTGTTCGTCACTCAACTTCCCGTGCTTGCGCCGCCGCATCTCGCGCTCGAGGATCTCCTGCCCGAGCGTGGTCGCGGAGCGCTGCTCCTCGTTGCGGAGCCACTGACGGATCTTGTGCCGCGCGCGACCGGTGCGCACATGCGCCATCCAGTCCCGGCTCGGCCGTGCGTTGGGCGACGTGAGCACCTCGCACGTATCCGAGTTCTTCAGCTCGCGGCCCAGCGGCACGATGCGCCCGTTCACCTTCGCGCCAGCGGTGTGCAACCCGATCTCGGTGTGCACGGCGAAGGCGAAGTCGAGCGGCGAGGCGCCCTTGGGCAACTGGATCACGTCGCCGGTCGGCGTGAAGACGAAGATCTCGTCCTGGTACAGGTCGAGCTTCAGGAACTCCAAGAACTCCGCCGGCGTCTTGGCATCGAGCTGCAGCTCGAGGACCTGCCGGAACCAATGGAGCGCCCGATCGATCTCGTCCGCCGCACTCGCGCCGTCCTTGTACCGCCAATGCGCCGCGATGCCGAACTCGGCCGTGCGATGCATCTCGCGCGTGCGGATCTGCACTTCGAACAACGATCGGCTGGGGCCGAAGATCGTCGTGTGCAACGACTGATAGCCGTTCGATTTGGGCGAGGCGATGTAGTCCTTGAAGCGCTCCTGCAGCGGCGTCCACCCATCGTGGATGACGCCGAGGGCGTGATAGCACTCCTGCACGTTGTCCACGAGCACGCGGATGGCGAGCAGGTCGTAGATCTCCTCGTACGGCTTGCCGCGCTTCTCCATCTTGCGGTGGATGGACCACAAATGCTTCGCGCGCCCGACGACCTCGTACACCTTGATGCCCGACGCCTTCAGCTTGCGCTCCAGCGGCTCGGCCAGCTCCTTGATGATCGCCTCGCGCTCGCCGCGCTTCTGCGCGACCTGCACCGCGAGCTCCTTGTACTCGGCCGGCTCGAGGAACTTGTAGGCGAGGTCCTCGAGCTCCCAGCGCAGATTCGCCATGCCGAAGCGATGCGCGAGTGGCGCGTAGAGGTCGCGGGTCTCTTGCGCGATCCGCTTCTGCTTGGCCTCAGGCAGGTGCTCGAGCGTGCGCATGTTGTGGAGCCGGTCGGCGAGTTTGATGAGGATGACGCGCGCATCCTTGGCGACCGAGAGGAGCAGCTTGCGGTAGTTCTCGACCTGCCGCTCCTCGGATGAGGTGAGCGGCAAGTGGCCGATCTTGGTCACGCCGTCGACGATCGAGGCGACCTCGGTCCCGAACTCGCGCTCCACATCGGCCAAGTCGTACGGCGTGTCCTCGACGACATCGTGCAGCAAGCCACACGCGACGGTGGTGGAGTCGAGTCCCAGCTCCGCGAGGATCCGCGCGACTTGCACCACATGCGTGACGTAGGGCTCCCCGTTGCGTCGCGTCTGGTTCGCATGCCCCCGCTCCGCGAACCGATACGCCCGCGTCAGCAGATCGACGTCCAGACGATCCACCGACTCCGGCACCCGTTCGAACCCAGGGATCAACTCAGCAAGCGGCATCCGCGAAAGTTATCCCCTCCCCCCACCCCCGCCACCCACACCCTCTCGTGCCCCTCTCGTGCCACGCACTACAGCAGCCCCGACTCAGCAAAGGAGACATACCTCCCCCGCCCCACGATCACATGGTCATGGACCGGGATATCCAACAGCCGTCCCGCCGCCACCAACTGCGCGGTCACCCGCGTGTCCTCGTGGGACGGCGTGGGATCACCGCTCGGATGGTTGTGCACGAGGATCACTGCGCACGCCCGCTCGGCGATGGCCTCGCGGAACACCTCGCGGGGATGCACCAGCGAGGTGTTCAGGATGCCGCGGGTGATCAGCACATCGCGATCCAATCGGTGTTGCGCATCGAGGATGGCCACGTGGAACTCCTCGACCGGACAGTCCTCGAGCCGTGGTGCGTAGAGCGCGACCACGTCGCGGGGGTTCTCCAGTGGCCGGCCGACATCGCGCGGCTCCTCGGCGAGGCGGCGCCCGAGCTCCAAGGACGCCGCAACGATGGCCGCGCGCGCCGGTCCGACCCCCGCGTGATGCGTCAGCGCGGCGTGCGGCGCTTGGGAGAGGCGCCGGAGCGAGCCATCGTACTTGGCGAGGAGCTGATGGGCCACTTCTAGCGCGGAGCCGCCCCGTGGGCCGGTCCCGAGCAGGAGCGTGACGAGTTCGACCGAGCTGAGAGCGCGCGGACCGTGGGTCCGGAGGCGTTCGCGTGGTCGCTCGTCGGTGGGCAATTCGCGGATGCGCAGTGGGCTGGACATGACATCGGGAGCAAGAGAACGGGCGACGCGAGGAATCTTGCCCGCGGTCGCCCGAACACCATCACCCGATCACTGCGCCGCGTATCAGCCCGTTGCGCCGTGACACTTCTTGAACTTCTTGCCACTGCCGCAGGGGCACGCATCGTTGCGCCCGATCTTCGAGAGATCCGTGCCGGGCGGCATGCCGCCGGCGACGGTGCCACCGACGCCACCATCCAATGTGCGCGGACGGCCGGCGCCGATGACGACAGGCGCGAGCGGGACCGGCTCGGGCGCCGGAGCGTCGGCAGGAGCGTCTGACGCAGGGGTGGCCGGCGGCGTGTTCGGCACATCCTCGGCCACGCCCGTCGCGTTGAAGCGACGGGTCGGCGCCGGCGTGGGGGCCGCCGGCTGCTCGAACACGATCTGCACCTTGAGGAACCGTTCCGCGAAGGTGTGATGCAAGTCGTTCATGAGCTCCACGAACATCGCGTACGCCTCTTGCTTGTACTCGACGAGCGGGTCCTTCTGGCCCCACGCGCGGTACTGGATCGCGCCGCGCAACTGATCGAGATCGTAGAGATGCTCCTTCCACTTCTCGTCGATCACGTTGAGCGTCACGAGCGCCAACAAGCGATCGGAGAACTCCCCGAGCGTCTGTTGCTTGCGCGCGAAGGCCTCGTTGGCCGCCGCGAGGCCGGCCGCGATCGCTTCGGGCAGCGTCGGCGGACGCAACGACGCCTCGTCGAACGCGGGCACGGTGAGCAGGTAGTTCATCATGAGCTCTTCGCGCAACAGGCCGAAGTCCCAATCGCCCGGCTCCGTCTCGCCCAACGCCAGCTCGATGCGACGACGGATCGCGCCCTCGAGCATCTTGTGCGCTTCGCCCTTGAGCTCTTCGCCCCCTTCGAGCGCGAACGCGCGGAGATTGTAGATCACTTCGCGCTGCTGGTTCATCACGTCGTCATAATCCAGCAACCGCTTGCGCGCTTGGAAGTTCTGCAACTCCACGCGCTTCTGCGCCTGCTCGATCGACCGAGTGATCAGCGGATGCGTGAGCACCTCGCCTTCTTGCGCGCCGAGGGCATCCATCAACTTGGCGATACGATCCGACTGGAACAGCCGCATCAGATCGTCTTCCAACGACAAGAAGAACTGCGACGCCCCCGGATCGCCCTGGCGACCGGCGCGACCACGCAGCTGCCGGTCGATGCGGCGCGACTCGTGGCGTTCGGAGCCGATGATGTGCAACCCGCCGATCTCGGTGACGTCGATCTCCTTCTGCGAGCCCGGATCGGTGATCTTCGAGGGGCGCGAGTCCACGACGGTCGACCCCAGTTTGATGTCAGTACCACGACCGGCCATGTTGGTCGCGATCGTCACCGCCCCCGGCTGGCCGGCCGCCGCGACGATCTCGGCCTCG
>JBEIVF010000019.1:0-17068 GCA_040374005.1 Gemmatimonadaceae bacterium
CGCGCGATCACCTCGACCGCGGTCGCCATGTGCGGGAATCCGAGCGACGAGCCCGGCACGTCGGCCAAGTCGGCCTCGGTGATGTTGTGGAACTCGGGCGCCAACTCGGCCGCGCCCGGTGGCGGCGTCCCAAGGGGATCCAATGGCACGGCCAAGTGACCGTACGTGCGGATCGCGGCGGCGAGCGCCGCCGCACCGGCGGCTTTGCGCGCCATGTCCGGGTCAGCCCCACCCGACGACGGCGCACCACCGCCTAACTGCTCGGCGACGCGAAAGTACTGGCGCCACGATTCATCAACGGATGACGGGTCGCGGCGGTACGATTCGTACGCTTCGGCGATGTACCCGTCGTTGAACACGGAACTGATCGGTAGACTGGCCATAAGTACGGGGAATCTAACCCCCTCAGGGCCTAAATTCCGGTCGGCCGACCTCCGTGTGGCCGCCAAGAGTTCGTGGAACCCCGGGGCCGTCGCCGGCCGCCGGCTGGCGTCCTGGTCCAAGGCCGACGCGCGCACGCTGGCGAGGCAGTCGCGGTGCACCCCGCGCGCGGACAACAGCACCCCGACGATCGACGCGCTGATCAGTAGATTGCCTGCACGCGCCTGCAGCAGCGACTGCAGTTGATCGCGCGTGGCCACGAGGCCAGGAGCGATCGCGGGAGTTCTAGCCCCCCACCCCCTCGTGCCCTCTCTCGTGCCCTCACGTGCCCCGCTGCAGTCAAAGACGTGTCTCCGGTGTGGCCGCCCGTTCTCTTGGCGCAAGAAGTGGGCCCGCGACTGGGACAACGTGAAGTACTGCTCGGACAAATGCCGCATGGGGCGCGCCGCCACCGACGACGCGAAGCGCTAGGGACTACGGCGCGCCCACCATCGGCGCGCACAGCAGCCGCAACGAGACCGGACGGCGCATCACCTCACCTCCGTGTCCGAGGGATCTCACCCACCAACAGCCGCACCGGGATCCCACCATTGCTCGAGCGCCACGCCGGCTTCAGTGGCAATCGCAACTGCCGCTCCAAGGCGTGCCCCGGCGTGCGATCCGCCGAGAGGAACGCTACGCGCCACCCTGGGAAACATTCGCGCGCGACTTGGCCGAACCGCGCGTACAGATCGCGCACCATATCGGCCTCACCCACGCGGATGCCATACGGGGGATTGGTGATCAGCAATCCGCGCGGCGCCGGCGCCTGCGCATCCGACAACGCCTGCACCGCGAACGCCGCGTGGTCGCTCACGCCCGCTCGCTCGGCGTTCGCGTGCGCCGCATCGATCGCGCCGGCGTCGCGATCACTCCCTTCCAATGGGAACCCAACGGCAGAACGCCGTTGGGACGCCGCCGCAGTCCGTGCGGCACTCCACACACCGGGCTGCGCCGCGGGCCACTGCTCAGCCTGGAACGTGCGCGCGAGTCCCGGCGCGATCCCCATCGCCATCTGCGCCGCTTCGATCACCAGCGTGCCTGAGCCGCACAGCGGATCCACCACCGCCATGTCACCCGCGTAGTCTGCACCCTCGAGCATGGCCGCCGCCAATGTCTCACGCAGCGGCGCCTTGGCCACCGCCTGCCGGTAGCCGCGCCGATGCAGCGCGTCGCCGGCCGCGTCGAGACTGATCGTGCACACATCGCGCGCGAAACGCACCACGATCAGCTGCGACGCGTCGCTCGCTTCATCGTCGTCAGCGGCGCCCGTCACGATCTGCACCCCCTTCACGCCGGCCGTGATCGCCGACGCGACGCGTTCGGCCACCGCGTCGGAGTGATAGAGCCGTGACTTCTTGCACGTCACCCGGAGGCGCACCGCGCGGCCCCTGCCGACCCACTGGTGCCACGGCACGGCGGCCGCGCGCGCGTACAACTGCGCGAAGGAGGTGGCGGAGAACGATGCGACGCGCACTAAGACGCGTGAGGCGAGTCGCGAGCCGATGAGCACCTGCGCGAGGCGGGACTGGTCGGCCGGGAATCCCACGCCGCCCACTTCCACCACGCCGTCACTCACCCCAAGGCGGTCGAGTTCACGCTGGAGGAGGGCTTCGAACCCTGGGGGGCTGACCGCGAACGCTTGGTATTCCACACGCGGTAACCTAGCAGGACGACGAAGATCGCCGAATAGAAGATCGGCTCGCGCAGGTCGGCCTTCACCGACATCCAGAAGTGGATGTTGGCCAGGATCGCCGCCACGTACACCCCGTAGTGCAGCACCACCCACTGCTTGCCCAGCCGCTTGATCCACCCCGTGGTCGACGTCACCGCCAGCGCCGAGAGCGTCAGGAACGCGAGCGCTCCGACGATGATGTACGGCCGCTTGGTGAAGTCATCCCGGAGCGTCGGCCAGTAGAACTGGATGTCGAGCCCGGCATAGGTGGCCAGGTGCATCGCCGCGTAGGTGAACGTGATGAGCCCGAACGACCGGCGGTACTTCTGCAGCCAGTTGGCGCCCGTGAGCTGGCGCAGCGGCGTGATCAACAACGTCACCGCCAGGAACCGGAGCGCCCACTCGCCCGTGGAGAGCTCGAGGGACTCGATGGGGTCGGCGCCCAAGTACCGCGTATTCCAGAAGAAGTCCGAGATCAGCGCGAACACCGTCCACACCGCGGGGAGCACGGCCACCGCGATGACCACGGGCGCCAGCCACCGGGGCGGCGTCCACGGCGCCCCGCGCATCGCCGCGGCGGTCACTCAGTACCAGCGCGTGAGATCGAGGCCGCTGTACATCGACTGCACCTGCTCCGCGTAGCCGTTGAACGGCAGCGTGTCGCGCATGCGGAACTCGCCGATGCGGCGCTCGCGCGCCTGACTCCACCGCGGGTGATCCACCTTGGGATTCACATTGGCGAAGAAGCCGTACTCGTTCGCCGCGCTCTTGGTCCACGAGCTCGTCGGCATCGTCGCCGTGAAGCGGATGCGCACGATCGACTTGATGCCCTTGAACCCGTACTTCCACGGCGTCACCAACCGGAGCGGCGCGCCGTTCTGCGGCAGCAAGGGCTGGTCGTACAGGCCCGTCGCCAGCATCGTCAGCGGGTTCTTGGCCTCATCAAGACGCAGCCCTTCCACATACGGCCAGTCGAGCACTTGGTAGCGCTGCCCCGGCATCTGCTTGGGATCGAGCAACGTCGTGAACTCCACATACTGCGCGCTCGCCATGGGCTCGGCCCGCTTGATCACATCGGCCAGCGGGATCCCGTTCCACGGGATCACCATCGACCACGCTTCGACGCAGCGCATGCGATACACGCGATTCTGGATCGCCGACGGCTTGAGGAAGTCCTCGAGCTGGTAGTCGCCCGGCTTGGCGCACAGGCCATCCACCTTCACGGTCCACGGCTTGAACTTGAAGTTCTTGGCATTGACCGCCGGCTCCGACTTGCTGGTGCCGAACTCGTAGAAGTTGTTGTACGTGGTCACGTCCTCGAACGGCGTCGGCGTGTCCTGCTGCTCTTCGCCGGCCTCGCCATTCCGCGGCCACATCGTGATGCCGACGGCTGACGCGGCCGCGAGGCCCGCACCCGCGAGGCCGGCCTGCTTGAGGAACTCACGCCGGCCCGCGTACTGCTGCTCGGGCGTGATCTCGGATGATCTGATGGACGGCCAACGTTCCGGCATACGACAGCTCCCCGGGCCACGCCCGGATGGGGTTCACTGAAACGTACTCACCAGCCAGGCGATGGGTTCCCACGCGTGGCCACGCGCGGCCCGATGTGAGGGTGCCGAGCGCATCGTTATCCTTCGGCATGACCCCGCCCGTCCCGCCCAGCATCCAAAAGGTCCTCGACCGGTTCGCCGCCATGGACCGCGAGACCAAGATGCAGGCCCTCGTCGCCTACGCCAAGAAGCTCGAGCCGCTCCCCGAGCGGTTCGCGGCCCTCGACCGCGCGGCGTACACCGTGCCGGAGTGCCAAACGCGCGTCGATCTCTTCCACGAGGTCGTGGACGGCAAGCTCTCGTTCTACGCCGACCTCAACGCGCGCCAATCCCCGACCATCGCCGCGTTCCTCGCGATCGTGTTCGGGGCGGTGAACAGCGAGCCACCATCGACCACGCTCGCCATCCCCGACGACTTCGTCCCCCGCGTCATGTCGTCCATCGGACTCAGCGCCCGCGAGTCCGGACTCTCCGCCATGATCCGTCGCATGCAGCGCCACGCTGCCGACGCGTAAGCCATTAGATACCGCCCATGACCACTCAGATCACCATCGTCAAGAACGGCCCCGTCCGCATCCACGGCCCCGTCGAGATCAAGGACCAGGACGGCAACATCATCGAAGGCCCGGTGAACAAGCCGAGCATCTCCATCTGTCGCTGCGGCGGCTCGACCAAGCTCCCGTTCTGCGACGGCAGCCACAAGAGCAACGGCTTCTGCGCCGACGCGCCGCTGCCCGCGTCGAGCGAGTAGCGGGCACGCGCAACGTGTAGACCAGCCACTCGCCGCGACGCGTCACGCGCTCCGCGGTGCCATCACGATAGTCCGAGTGGAACGACTCGTGCCGCTGGACCACGAGCGCGCCGTTCGCGGCGATGCGGGGTCCAGAAGGCAGGCGTCAGTCGACGGTGATGAAACGATAGAGCACGCGGATCATCCGGTACGCCTCGGGCATGGTGGCCCGCGTGAACTCGATGGAGCGCGGCGTGAGCATCTTCACCTCGGCGAGCGCCGTCGCCACGTCCACGTACGTGGGGTCGCGGTACGCGATGCGCACCGTGTACGCGCTGGCGCGCTGCGGCGGCGTCTTCGTGGCCGTGGCCACCCGCGCGCGCACGGCCTCTTCGATGTCGCGCCGCGCCTCGGCCAGCGGCCGCAGCTCCACCGCGCGCGAGTTGATCGCGCGCTTCACCACCACGCCGCGCACGTCAGGCACCGTGGTCCTCTGCTCGTCGATCGCGACATCATCACCGGTGACGACGATGACGGGCACCCCGAACCACTGCGCGAGGATCGCATTCATCCCGCCTTCGCCCACGGAGACGCCGTTGACCTCGACATCAGTGAGGATGCCCGAGCCCGTATGCGCGAAGAGTCCGCGCGGTGAACTCGCTTTGGCGTGGTAGCCCACGAACACGACGGCGTCGAACGTCTCGTCGAGCCCTTCCATCATGCCGTGACGCTTGAAGCTGTGACTGATCAGCGACGCACGCGGATCCAAATTCTCGGGCAACAGATTGCGCTGCGTGCCATGCGAGTCGTTCACCACCACCTGCGTCGCTCCGCCGGCGAATGCACCGCGGATCGCCGCGTTGGCATCCTCGACCATCAACTGGCGCGCGCGGCCGTACTCCGCGCCGGCGGCACTCGTCTGGTTGTCGCTGTTGACGCCGCTGATACCCTCCATGTCCACGGAGATGTACACCTTGCGCGCCTGCGCACTCAGGGCGGCGGGCAGGGCGAATACGCACAGCAAATGCACCACACGGGCAGCGAAACGCATCAGCGGGACTCCGGTTGGAGAGTGGGAAGCAAGCTCGTGTGCCAGCTGTCAGCGACCGCACGCTCGAAGTTCGTGCGCCATTCGCCAGCGGTGAGGATCGTCGTATCGAACACCGGCGTGTCGGCGCGCACGTCACCGGCCACCGCCGCCGCAATGAACGCCGCGCGGTCACCATCGTGCACTACCCCAGCGGCATCACGCCAGAACACGCGACCGCTCGGCAGCAGATTCGCCCCGAGTGATGGCCCGATGCGCTGCAACGTGCGGAACAAGCCATCGATCGAACACCCCGACGCGCCGCTGGTACGCTGGTCCACCGCCACCGCGAGGAATCGCGCATCACGCCAGTCGCGCGCGCACGGGAGCGGCGCGCCATGTGCGTGCCACCCGTCGAGGAAACGGTCGACCTCGGCGAGCAATACCGAGGCCGCGGTGTCGGTGAGCGGCGCGTCGGCCGCGAACACCCAAAGGCGCGCGTCGGCTGGCAGGTCAGTGAAGTCGGTGCGTGGCATAGCAGGAATCTGCGTCCTGGCGACGGGGGTCGCCAAACGCGGCATCGTGGTGCTGACCGCGGAGTGACCACACCGCTTGCTTATGTAGTCTCATGTGACTACATTGCATACCATGCGTGCAATCGGCGTCCGCGAGCTCAAAGCGAACCTCAGTCGCGTCCTGCGCGATGTGCAGGCCGGTGAACCCTACCTCGTGACCGACCGCGGGCGCGTGGTCGCCGAACTGCGGCGACCGGACGGGGCCCCCGTCGAGCACACGCCGGCCGAACGCACCCTGGCGCGCTGGGCGCTCGAAGGTCGCCTGCGCGTGGCCGAGCGGCCGAGCAAGCCCTATCTGATCACACCGGTCCAGGCGCTACCAGGAACGGCGAAGCTGGTGTTGGACGCGGAGCGCGAAGACCGGTGAACGTCTACATCGACTCGAGCGCCGTGCTGGCCACGCTCTTCGGCGAGGACGGTGCCGCTGACGCGCAGCGATGCCTCGACGAGGCGTCGCTCATCTTCACATCGGTGCTGACGTCGGTCGAGTGCTCGCGGAGCATCGTACGGGCGCGCACGCTGCACCGGATCTCGCCCATCGAGTCACTCGCCCTCGCACGCGCGCTCAGCGAAGCCGAACGAGCGTGGAATCAGATGGCCATCGACGAGGTGGTGGTGGAACGCGCCCGCAACGCGTTCCCGGTCGAACCCGTCCGCAGTCTCGACGCGATCCATCTTGCGTCAGCGCTCCTGGCCCGCGACGCCTTCGGATCGATGGCCGTGCTCACCTTCGACGAGCGCATGCGTGAGACCGCGCGGACGCTCGACCTGCCGCTGCTCCCCTAGTTCCCCAGCTCCCGCCGGAGCGCCCCCGCCAGCCCTTCTTCCGCAAAGGGGAATCCCGCCGCGAGCGCGCGCTGCGGCCGCACGCGCTGGCTCGCGAGCAGCGTTGCCTCCGCCATCTCACCAAAGGCTAGCGTGAGCGCGAACGCCGGCACCGGGAGGATCGCCGGCCGATGCAATACCGCGCCGAGGACCGACGCGAACTCCGCGTTCGTCACCGGATTGGGCGCGACCGCATTGAGCGGCCCGTGCACCGCGCTGTTCGCGATCGCCCAGCAGATCATCTCCACCTGATCATGGAGACCGATCCAGCTCAACCACTGGCGCACATCGCCCACCGGGCCACCGACGCCGAGCTTGAACGGCAGCAACAGCTTGCCCAGCGCGCCACCAGCGGGCGAGAGCACGATGCCCGTGCGCAGATGCACCACCCGCACGCCCGCCGCCTCGGCCCCCATCGTCGCGCGCTCCCACGCTTTGCCCACCTCGGCGAGATAATCGGTGCCGAGCTCACTGTCCTCGGTGAGCACTTCGTCAGCGCGGCTGCCGTAGATGCCGATGGCCGATCCGCTGATCAACACGCGCGGCGGCGTGGCCATCGCGGCGATCGTGCGCGACACCAACGCCGTGCCACGCACCCGACTTTCGCGGATCGCTGCTTTGTGCGCGTCCGTCCAGCGCTCCGCGATCGGAGCACCCGCCAAATGCACCACGGCCGTCACCCCAGCGAGTTGCTGGGGGTCAAGCTCGTCGCGGTCCACATCCCAGCGGACCTGACTCGACACCCCACGCCCGATGCGCACCACCGAGGCACCGTCACGCTCTAACCGCGCGGCCACGGCGCGGCCGATCAATCCTTTCGCGCCAGTGATGGCGACCTTCTCGTGCTTGCAATTCACAGCGTTACTCCTCAAGGCTTCGCCACAGGTACCAAGTCGCCACGGAGCGATACGGTGCCCACCGCGCGCCGATGCGCGCGACATCGGCCGGAGTGGCCCGCGCGCGCAACCCATACAACTGCTGTACCGCGATCTGGATGCCAAGGTCCCCCGTGGGGAGCACATCCGGGCGACCAAGGCGGAACATCAAGTACATCTGCGCCGTCCATTCCCCGATGCCCTTCACCTCGACGAGCACGCGTTGCACGGCTTCGTCGTCCAGCCGCGCGAGCGTCCGCGTGGGCAAGCGGCCATCGGCGACGCGCGCGGCGAGGTCGCGCAGGTAGCTGATCTTCTGCGACGAGAGCCCCGCACCGCGGAGCACGGGGTCGGACGCGGCCAACACATTGGCGGCGCGCAGGCCGCCGGGCCCGAGCGCCACGACCACACGATCGTGGATCGTCGTGGCCGCTTTGGTGGAGAGCTGCTGGTAGATAATCGACCGGGCGAGGGCCGCGAAGTGACTGCGTCGCACCTCGGGGACCAACCGGTATGGACCTACGCGCGTGATCACCGCGGCCAGCGCGGGGTCGACAGTGCGGAGGTGCTGCAGGGCTCGGGCCGGCATGGCGCAACGCTACCGCGTGCACCGCGCAACATCAAACCCGAGCTCAGCCCAGCGGCTCGTCGCGGGGAATGCGCGAATCGTGCAGGTACTCCGCCACCCGCTGCGCGACGTCGTCGGCATCGTAGTGTCCCGCCTCGATCCGGTACCGATACCACGCCAGGGCGATGGGGTCGAGGCGACCATCGGCGGGGCGAGGCATCGGAGGCGTGGAGGGGGGAACGGGGGTCGGCATCCTGGTGGGCATGAACATGTCTGGGTCTGTGGTATCGGCCCTCGGGCTCCGGACTTGAGCCTGCCCCCGATGCTCACCGCATAGCGAGGCGCCCGCCCGCCCCTTATCGTGTCGTCACCCCCCCTCGCCGTCGAGTTCGTGTGGCCCTGATCCTCTGTGTGGACGATGAACCCGGCGTCCTCGGACTCCTGCGCAAGTCGATCGATCGCATGGGGCACGAGGTCGTCGAGGCCCCGCACGCCGCGGCGGCCCTGCATCAGCTGGGGCGGCAGTCGGTGGATCTCGTCGTCTCCGACTTCCAGATGCCGGGGATGAACGGGCTCGAGCTGCTCGAAATGGCTCGCACCGAGGGGCATGAGGCGCCCTTCATCATGCTCACGGCACACGCGTCCATCCAGCACGCCGTCGCCGCGATCAAGGCCGGCGCGATCGACTACCTCGCCAAACCGTTCCGCCCGGCCCAACTCGAACTCGCGATCACCGCCGGCCTCGACGTCGCCCGTCTGCGCCGTGAGAACGCCGCCCTCCGCGACGAAGTCATGGCCCTCCGCACCCGTCGCCAACTGCTCGGCGAGAGCGAGGCCATGCGGCGCGTGATCGACACGGCGGCGATGGCCGCGCCGACCCGCGCCACCATCCTGCTCTCCGGCGAGTCCGGCACCGGCAAAGAAGTCGTCGCCCGCGCCATCCACGATTGGTCCGATCGCCGCGATCGCGCTCTTCGGACACGAGGCTAAGGGGGCGTTCACCGGCGCCATCAAGCGCGTCGCGGGCGCGTTCGAGCGCGCGGACGGGGGCACACTGCTGCTCGATGAAGTCACCGAAATGCGCATCGATCTGCAAGCGAAGCTCCTGCGCGTGCTGCAAGAGCAGGAGTTCGAGCGCGTCGGCGGCACCACGCCCGTGCGCGTGAACGTGCGCGTCATCGCGACCAGCAATCGCGATCTCGACGATGCCATCGCGCGCGGCGAGTTCCGTCAGGATCTGTACTACCGCCTCGCGGTCATTCTCATCACGCTGCCACCGCTTCGCGAACGCACGAACGACATCCCCGCGCTCGCGCTGCACTTCGCCGATCGCGCCGCCGAACAGTCGGGCCGCCCGCGGCCGCAGCTCACCGCCGATGCGCTCGCCTGGCTGAGCTCGCGCGACTGGCCCGGCAACGTCCGCGAACTCCAACACGCCGTCGAACGCGCCGTGATCCTCACGCCCGGCGCGGTGATCACGCCCGCCGCCTTCACCGCGCGCCGAGCCGTGCCCTCGTTCACTCCGACCGCCCCGACGGACGCCGTCGTGACGCTCGACTCCTACGGCGTCGACGAGGCCGAAGCCGCGCTGATCGCCGCGGCCTTGGAGCGCACCGCAGGCAATCGGACCAAGGCCGCCGCGCTCTTGGGCATCAGCGTCCGCACCCTCCGCAACAAGCTCAATGCTCCCGCCGAGGGCACCGATACTCCCCCGAGCGGCCCCGCGCACTAGCGCGGCGGACCCCTCCGGACCGGCCAGCGGTACACGGTAGGAATGTTCTGCCGGCTAAAGTTGCCGGAAGAAATTGCTGCTCGGAATATTTTGCCTATCCTGAACCCCCGGCCACGAGCGGCGATTCCGATAGGCAAACACCTACACACCAACACCTTACGCGCACACAGCCACTCGGCATGATGTGTGGCACCAATCCTGCGATATGTAGTGGGTATCCCTCCACTCACAGGATGCCACGATGCTTGCCCATTCCGCCGCCGAACGTGACCAGCTCCTCAAGCAACACTTCGGTCTCGTGCACCACGTCGCGCGGAAGATGCAAAAGCACCTCTCCACTGAGGCCTCATTCGACGACCTCGTGAGTGCCGGTTCGGTGGGCTTGATGAGCGCCGCGGAGAACTTCGACCCGGCGCGCGGACTCGCGTTCTCGACCTTCGCACTCCCGCGCATCCGCGGCGCGATCCTCGACGATCTGCGCAAGCAGGACCGCGTCCCGCGCTCGGTGCGCCGCAGGGCGCGCGCGCTGCACGCCGCGCGCGAGCTCGTCGCCCTCCCGCCGCGCGAACGGCAGGTCCTCGCGCTGTACTACTACGAAGAGCTGACCCAGCAGCAGATCGCGCAGGTCCTCGGGGTCACCGAGTCGCGCGTGTCGCAGATCCGCGCGCATGCCGTGGCGCGGTTGCGCGATCGGCTCCAAGCACCGCCCTCCGCGATGGCGAGCTGAGCAGACGGCTGATGTGATCGGCGCGTGGCGCCGCGTCGCTTACGAGGCGATCGGCGCGCGCGGATCGCGCAACGTCACGAGATGCACCGTGACCGCGACCGCGATCGCCACCAGGATCAGGCGCACCCACCACGCGCTCACGAAGACCACGGCTGACAGCGCGATCGAGCCCCACAACACCGCGAGCGAACCGATCTTCACGCCGAGGGGGATCCCACGGCCATCGCGATAATCGCGCAGATAGCTGCCGAACACCTTGTTGTGGTACATCCACGCGTACCACCGCGGCGAGCTCCGGCCGAAGGCCCACGCCGCCAGCAACAAGAAGCACGTCGTCGGCAACAGCGGGAGGAACATCCCGATCACACCCGTGGCCAACGACACCCACCCGACCACGAGCAACAACAGGCGCCGCGGTCCCGAGATGGGCGCTGACAGCGGCGCGCCACCGCCCAGCGCGTTCTTGATGCGCTCGGACGGACATGACGGGCTCCCCGGAGAGGGCGGGCGCAGCAGATCCTGACTCATAAGCAGAGGAATCTACCCGAATGGGCAGGGCGATGGAATACGGGATTATACGTCCAACAGCGCCCGGATATCGGGGTCCACATCGCCCGCCGTGTGCCGGGTGAGCACACTCACCACGATGTACACCAAGAGCGAGAGCGCCAGCGCCGCGCCGGCGATCGAGAACCCCCGGGGCAGGGTCAACCACTGGAGGTACGCCGCTGTTTCCGCGCCGAGCGTGACCACCAGCCCCGTGCTGATGGAGGCCAGCGCCCCGGCCCGCGTCCCCCCCGGCCAATTGAGCCCCAGCGCCAAGCTCGGCACCAGCGTGCTCGCGAACAACCCGAAGCCGAAGATGCCGAGGAAGGCCACCAATTGCCCCGAGAACTGCGCCACCACTGCGGCGAGCATGGCGATGACCACCGTGGCCCAGCGCCCACGCCGGAGTGCATCGCCGTCGCTGCGCCCGAAGGCCCGCGGCAGATCGTGCGTCAGCGCCGCCGCGCCCACGTTGAGGAACGCATTGACGGTGCTCATGATCGCCGCGGCCACGCCCGCGAACACGAGCCCCGCCAACGCCGGCGTCGTGTACGCGAGCAGGAACGTCGGCGTGGCCGCATCAGGCGACGGAAGCGGCGGCTGATCGCCGCGGAGCACCGCGGCCTTCATCGCCAACCCCACGCCGAGGTACAGCAACAGCGTGACGAGCATCGCCACGCCCATCAGGAGCGGATACCACTTGAGCCGCTGCGCATCGCGGAGCATGTAGAACTTGTGCACCACATGCGGCTGCGCGAGCGTGCCCACGCTGAACACGAAGTAGAACGACAGCGCGCCGATCACGGTGCCGGTTCCCCACGGCGAGAGGAAGGCCGGGTCGAGCGACTGGATCGTCTGCGACAAGCCCACCAAGCCACCGCCCGTCTGCAACGCGACCGCGAACGCCAGCGTCGACGCGACGGCCATCAGGGTGCCTTGGAACACGTCGATGTAGATGCCCGCGAGGATCCCACCCGACACGGAGTACGCGAACACCACCGCCGCACCGATCCAGATGGAGACGCCGAGCGACCAGCCCGACAACGCCGCCACGACGAGCCCCAGCGCGAGCACATTGGTCGCTGCATACCCGATCGTCGCGATGAGGATGGCGATCGCACTCAACCCCTGCGCCGCTGGCGAGCGATACCGCGCGCCGATCGCATCAGGCACCGTGATCGCCCCGCGCACATCGCCGATCACGCGCATCCGTTTGGCGAGCACCCACGCGCCCATCGCGGAGGTGACGGCCGACGGCAACACGATGAACGCCGCGCCCATGCCCAACGAGTACACGAGCCCCGGCCCCCCGATGAACACGAACCCCGACAACGTCGACGCCATCGCCGCCAGCGCCAGCGTCCACACGCCGAGCCGCTTCCCCGCCACATAGAAATCCGCCGCCGTCCGCGTCCGCCGCGACGCCCACACCCCGATCGCCGCGCAGATGAGGAAGTACCCCAGGATGATCCCGCTTTTCACTCGTGCCTCTCGTGCTTCTCGTGCCTCTCGTGCCTCTCCCACAAGTGGAAGTGCCGCACGAATCCCCATGCCAGAACCGCCAGCGGCAAGACGCCCACGCCATAGATGATCACCGCGGCCCTGCGCGGCACACCGAGCCACACGGGCTCATGCGCGCCCAGGTCCGGCGCCACGATCGCGTACACCAACGATCCACCGACGAGCACGCCCATCGCGATGATGCCCCACGCGGCCGCGCCGAGTCGCCCCGCGCGCGTCACCGCACCGAGCACACAGAACGCGACGAGCTGCGCCACCGTCGCGAGCGCGAACGTCACCGTGACCCACATCGGCACGCCGCCGGGCCAGAACGTCGCGCCGTACCCGAGCACCAACAGCATTGAGGCCATCGCGATGAGCGCGACGGCACTCGTCCGGATCCGTTCCATCAGTGGTGCGACGCGTGGATCACGGACGGGGCCAAGCGCCGCACGCGCGGATCAGCAGCGCGCCGGCCAAGTGCTGTACGGTCGGCATCAGGCCGGCGACGATAACGAGCGCGATGAGCGGGTCCACCTGTGGAGCTTCACCGCCCTGCTCTGTTGGCGCAAGGGGTGTATCGTTCTGGGCAGTGCGCTGGGTCACGCGCGCCGCATCCCCTTCTGATTCTCTTCATGCACTCCATCGTCTTCGAGGCGCTCCATCCGGGCGTCGAGCCCCCCACCCGCGCCACCGCACACTCGGCGGGATACGATCTGCGGGCGTGGTTCGCGACCGATACCATCACCGTCTGGCAGGGGACCACCACGCTCCAGCGTGCACTCTCTGGCGCGGCGCCCGAATGCACGCTCACCCTCGCGCCCGGAGAGCGGGTCATCGTGCCGCTCGGGTTCCGGGCCACGCTCCCCGAGGGGATCGAAGGACAGATCCGCGCGCGCTCCGGTGTCGCGCTCAAGCGCGGACTCATCGTGCCCAATGCGCCCGGCACCATCGACCCTGACTACACAGGCGAGTGGGGGGTGCTGCTCCTCAATGCGGCGACGACCGACGTCTCCATCGTCCACGGCGAACGGATCGCGCAGCTGATCCTCGCGCGCTTCGAGACGGCGGCCTTTTCACCGGGCACGGTCACCGCCACAACAGAACGCGCCGGTGGATTCGGATCCACCGGCGCGCACTGACCTTCACCCGACCTCGCTTCCGAAACGAGCGCGGCCTGCACGTCGAACGACAGCTTCACTTCGTCGCTGACCAAGAAACCGCCCGTCTCGAGCGCCGCATTCCACGTCAGGCCCCCGCGAAGCCCGGTCCGTCGGTGGCGAGCTCGATGAGGAGTCCATCGGGCGCGCGGAACTGCAGGCTCTGGTAGTACGGCCGCTCAGTGATCGCGGTCGCCGCCACTCCCGTACTGAGCAAGTGGTCACGCCAGGCACCAAGGGTGGTCACATCAGGGACACGGAACGCGATGTGCTGCGTCTGTCCGGCGCCGGGGCGCGCTTTCGCCGCCCGGCCAGGCCAACCGAACATCGTGAGTGAACTGCGCGGACGGACCGACGTGCCGTCGTAGTGCGCCCAGAACCAGTGCAACGTGTTCGGATCATCCTGGTTCACGGACTGCTTCACGAGACGGAGGCCGAGCGCCATCTCGTAGAACTCGCTCGCACGCACGACGTCGTCGGTCATGCCCGTCACGTGATGGATGCCGGTGAGGGCCATGCCCGCGTGGATCGCCGGCACGGGCTCCGGCCACAACTCGGCGGCGATCGCGGCTTCGTTGCGCCCGCCCGGCAACTGCGTGACGGGAGGCGTCGTCGCCTTCATGCCGAGGGCATCCGCCGGCTCATCGATCGCGTAGCCCGGGCCCGCGGTCGCGATCTCGAGGACTTGTCCGTCGGGATCACGGAAGTAGAGCGACGTGAAGTAGCCGCGCTCCATCGGACCACTCACGGGCACGCGATGCTGCATCAACCAGCGCTTCCACTGCAGCAACGTCTCGCGCGTTGGGGTGCTGAACGCGTGATGATGGATGCCACCGATGCCGTAGTGACCCGGGCCCGCCGTGGTCTCTTCCACCACCGAGATCAGCGTGCCGGGCTCGCCACTCGCATTGCCGAAGAACAACCGCCGGCCGCCCAGGCCCGTGGCGTCCGGCGATCCCGCCACCAACTGGAGCCCCAGGAGGTCGCGGTAAAAGGAGGTTGTGAGGGCCACGTTGCGAGCAACGAGGGTCACGTGATGGAATCCGAGGGTCGTCAGGGTCGCCATAGCTCACTCACAAGAATCTTATCACTAAGATATTAAGGGGTCGTGAGGACTCGCGCAGCCCCCCGCTGGCCCATCAGGCCCGTGTGACGGTCTTGGTACGCCGACGGCGGGCCGCGGGGGCGTCTTCGTCGCGCTCTTCGGCCTCCATCTGCGCGGCCGCACCCTTGCCCAGCGCCTTGAGCCCCTCCGTCAGTTCCCGCTGCTCGGTGGCGGACAATCCGCTCAGGGCTCGGGCGATACGCGCCGCGTGCTCAGGGAAGATGTCGGCGATCAGGGCTTCGCCATCGGGCGTCAGCGCGGCATAGCGGGCGCGCCGATCTGCTGGGCAATCGCGCCGTTCGACCAAGCCCTTGGCGACCAAGCGGTCGACCAGGAAGGTGGTGCCACCGCTCGACACCAGCACGCGCTTCTGCACCTCGCGGAGCAGCAGCGGCCCCTTGTGATACAGCACTTCGAGCACGCCGAACTCGGGGATGGTCAGCCCATGCCGCGCCACGTCGTCGGCCGTATGCTTGGCCAGCGATTCATAGGCCCGAGCGAGGACGATCCACAGTTTGAGCGAAGTGCCGAGGACCCCACCGGGTGGGGGGTGCGGCACGAACGCGCCCGCTTCGTGCTCGACAAGTTCGGGACTGAGGGATTGTGTGGCCATAGTGAACCTTATGGCGACTGGACGGTGGCGGCAAGTCTAGCGCCGCTCCGACCTCAGAATTCGGCCAGCCAGCTGGTCATCGCGGCGAGGTCACCCCCGACCAATCCGTGGCCGGCGTTCTGCCACGCCAGCGTCACGTCGGCGCCCGCGGTGCGGAGAATCGTCTCCAGCTCCGTGACCTGCGGCGTGGGGATCAGCGGATCCAGGCGCCCCGCGCTGATCAAGACGCGGGTGCCATTGAGCATCGGGCTGTGCGTCGGCGTGTACGGCACCATCGCGCGAATGAGCACCGCGCCCGCGAGCAGACCCGGATGTTGCAACATCAGCGCCGAGGCGATGTTCGCGCCGTTGCTGAATCCGATCGCGACGATGCGCGATGGCGCCCCGCGCGCCGCGATCTGCGCCGTCGTCCACGTGGCGAGTGCATCGGCGCGCGCGCGCAGATCCGGGATGTCGAACACGCCTTCCGCGAGACGACGGAAGAATCGCGCGTGTCCGTGCTCATCGACTTGCCCGCGCGGACTCAGCATCGTCGCCCCAGGCAGCACCCGCGCGCCGAGTGGCAGGAGATCCTGCTCCGTCCCGCCGGTCCCGTGCAGGAGGAGAAGTGTTACCTTGCTTGGGTCCCCCGCCCGGTACTCATGGGCGAAGTCGGTGCTCACGGCGTTCGTCATCGTGCAGCCAAACTAGTGGGATTCGCAGATGCGGCGCGAGGCCCGCGCGCGTCACGCCTCAAGCTGTCCTCGAGCGCGAGGGTTCCCCTCCCGAAGCCCAGCACCCCGCGCCCACGGCGCGTAACTTCGTCGTGCGGTTCCGTGCTCTCATCTGCGGTACCGCGACGATCCCTCACCCCCGGTACCGTTCTATGCGATTGCTCAGGGCTGTCGTGGTCGGAGGAGCGCTGCTCAGCGCTGCCCCGGCCCACGCGCAAGTGGACACCACACTCATCAACGCCATGCGGTGGCGCAACATCGGCCCCGCCAACATGTCGGGCCGCATCGTCGACGTCGAAGGCATTCCGTCGCCGTCGCGCACCTTCTACGTCAGCACGGCCGGCGGCGGTCTCTGGAAGACCTCCAACGGCGGCGTGACCTTCCGCCCCGTGCTCGACACGGCCCGCGTCGTCTCGGGCGGCGATCTCGCCATCGCGCCCTCCGACACCAACGTCGTGTACTACGGCACCGGCGAGCCCAACTCGCGCAACTCCATCTCGCCGGGCGGCGGCATCTACAAGACCACCGACGGTGGCCGCACGTGGAAGTTCCTCGGCCTCGGCGACACGCGGCATATCGGGCGCGTGCAGGTGCACCCCCGCGATCCGAACACGGTGTGGGTCGCGGCACTCGGCCACGCCTGGGGCCCCAACAAGGAGCGCGGCGTCTACAAGACCACCGACGGCGGGACGACGTGGCGCCTCGTGAAGTTCGTCAGCGACAAGGC
>JBEIVF010000153.1:0-5003 GCA_040374005.1 Gemmatimonadaceae bacterium
AGCAGAGTCACGAGGCTATGCCAGTCAAACTAGGTTCAATCTGGCATTCGCCGAACGTACCGACGCCCCGAGTTCGGGCAGGTCCACTCGCCGCTGCCGATGATTCGCAGTGGCGCGAGTTTCCATCCAAGCGACATAGAAAGTAAGGCCCGGGTCGACGGATCCCCTGGGAGCAACGCGGGCAGAGATCGATACGCTCCCGGTCCAGCGGCTCTCCTGCCGCGTCACTAGTTCTTCGGCCCTAGATTGGGACACATGGGCACACTGAGCCAATCACACGAGCAGCAGCCAATCGCGGTGATCCCGGCACGCGGGGGTAGCAAGAGAATCCCTCGCAAGAATGTGCGAGACTTTTCAGGAAAGCCGATGCTGGCATGGTCGATCGAGGCGGCCCACGCCACCGGGTGTTTCGGACGGGTGATCGTCTCGACCGATGACGAAGAGGTGGCCGCGGTCGCGATGCGCCATGGTGCGGAGGTGCCGTTCCGCAGGCCTCACGACCTCTCCAACGACTACGCGACCACCACGGCCGTGATCGCCCATGCGTCCGGCTGGATCGAGTCGCAGGGGCTCTGTCCATCGGCGATCTGCTGCATCTACGCGACCGCCCCGATGATCGCCCCTTCGGACATCCTGGCAGGCTTCCGGCTCATCGCGGGCGGCGGATGGCGCTTCGTCTTCTCCGCAACCCGCTTCGAGGCACCGGTGCAGCGCGGGTTCGAGCGCATGCCGGACGGCGGTCTCCGGATGCTGTGGCCGGAGCAGATCGCAGTGCGGAGCCAAGACCTGCCCGCCATCTACCACGATGCCGCGCAGTTCTACTGGGGACTCCCCGACGCATGGCGGAATGAAGAGCCAATCTTTGACCGTGCGTCGACAACCATTGATGTTCCCCGCTGGCGAAGCGTTGACATTGACACAGAGGACGACTGGACTCAAGCTGAGTACCTCTTCAAAGCGACTCGCCCCCAGTTTGCAATTCCAACGGCGTGACGAGTGTGGACCCTCGCCACGCCCGGTCTTGACAGCAGTGAGGTTTTCTACGGCACTGACGCGACTAGAGAACCAGTGCGTGTTCCGATACACTTTGATAAGGCCCGGTACATTCGGTATGGAGGCGTGTGGTCGGAGTAGAGCACCCAACGGGACCGTCTGCTTCGCGTAGACTCAAGTGATGGATCTCGTAAGAGCCTCAGTTCTTATAACCGGTGGCACTGGGAGTTTCGGTCAAAAATTCACCGAGACCGTGCTCCGCGACCATCCGGGCGTCCAGCGCGTGGAGATCTACAGCCGCGACGAGCTCAAACAATGGCAGATGCAGCAGCGGTTCCCAGAGAGCCGGTTCCCGCAGTTGCGGTTCTTCATCGGGGACGTGCGGGACGGTCGAAGGCGTGCGCGCGCGATGGAGGGAATCGATACGGTCGTGCATGCGGCCGCGCTGAAGCAGGTCCCCGCTGCCGAATACAACCCCATGGAATGCATCCACACGAACGTGATGGGTGCGGAGAACGTGGTCAATGCGTGCCTCGACAACGGCGTGAAGCGGATCGTCGCGCTGTCCACCGACAAGGCGGCGGCGCCGATCAACCTGTACGGCGCGACGAAACTCTGCTCCGACAAGCTGTTCGTGAGCGCCAACAACATCCGCGGCAAGCGCGACACCCGCTTCGCCGTGGTCAGGTACGGGAACGTGCTGGGCTCGCGCGGGAGCGTGGTCCCCTTCTTCCTGGAGCATCGCCGCCATGGATGGCTCCCGATCACGGATGACCGCATGACGCGCTTCAACATCACCCTCGACGAGGGCGTCGCGCTCGTGATGCGCACGCTTGCCGACCTCTGGGGCGGGGAGATCGTCGTGCCCCGCATCCCTTCGTACCGCATCCTCGACGTCGCCGACGCCGTGGCGCCCGACGCGGAGAAGCGCCGCGTCGGCATCCGGCCGGGCGAGAAGCTCCACGAGCAGATGATCACGACCGCCGACGCGCCGACGACGGTCGACCGAGGCGAGTTCTTCGCGATCCTCCCCTCCATCGCGGCGGCCACCGCGTACGCGCAGAAGCACGGCGGCACGCTCGTCCCGCCCGGGTTCAGTTACGACAGCGAGGCGAACGGCGAGTTCCTCGACGCCGAGGCGCTCCGCGCGATGATCCGGGACCACGTGGACCCTGCGTTCGTGCCCGGTTGCTCGGCCGGCACGCTTGCGGGGACGGCGGGATGATCCCGTACGGAAGGCAGTCGATCGACGCGTCCGACGAGGCCGCCGTGCTCGAGGCCTTGCGAAGCGATTTCCTGACCCAAGGACCTGCCGTCCCGCGTTTCGAGGCGTCGCTGCGGGGCGCCACCGGCGCGCGCCACGCCTTGGCGATGAACAGCGCGACCAGTGCGCTTCACGTCGCCTGCCTTGCGCTCGGGCTTGGGCCCGGGAAGCTGCTCTGGACGACGCCGAACACGTTCGTCGCAAGCGCGAACTGCGGGAGGCTCTGCGGCGCCGACGTCGACTTCGTCGACATCGACCCTGCGACCTTGAACCTGTGCCCGGACGCGCTCGAGCGGAAGCTGAAGGAAGCCGACCGATCCGGCCGCCGCCCCGACGTCGTGATCCCCGTCGACTTCGCGGGACTTCCTGCCGACATGCGTGCGATCCGCACACTCGCGGACCGGTGGGGATTCCGGATCATCGAGGACGCCTCGCACGCGATCGGCGCCAGCGACGACGGGATTCCGACCGGGGCGGGCCGCACCGCGGACGTCACCGTGCTCAGCTTCCATCCGGTGAAGATCGTGACGACCGCCGAGGGCGGCGCCGCGCTCACCGACCACGACGAGCTCGCGCGGGCGATGGAAAGGACGCGCACCCACGGCATCACCCGCGACCCCGCCCAGATGCGCGGCGAGACCGAGGGACCGTGGTACTACCAGCAGGTGGACCTCGGGCTCAACTACCGGATGACCGATCTGCAGGCCGCGCTCGGCGAGAGCCAGGTGCGCCGGCTCGGTGAGTTCGTCCGGATGCGTACGGAGCTCGCAGATCGGTACGACGCGCTGCTTCGCGGGCTTCCCGTCGCGCCGGCGCCTCGCCGCCCCGGGGCGCGGAGTGCGTGGCACCTGTACGTGATCCAGCTCGACGCGACGCTCGAGCCGCGCCGTCGCGAGGTCTTCGAGCGCATGCGCGCCGCGGGGATCGGCGTCAACGTGCACTACATCCCGGTGCACCTGCAGCCGTACTACCGCGACCTGGGGTTCCGGGAGGGGGACTTCCCGAACGCCGAGCGCTACTACCGCAGGGCGATCACGCTGCCGCTGCACCCGGGGCTGACGCACGTGCAGCAGGATCGCGTGGTGGCGGTGCTGGGCGAGGCGATCGCGTGACCGGCCGGCGTGACACGGCAATGCTCCGTGTCACCGTGCGCACGGCCGCCTCCGCAGGGATTGGTGCGGGCCATGTGGCGAGGACGCTGGCCGTGGCCAACGAGCTCGACCGCATGGGTGCGGACGTGCGGTGGGCATGCGATGCCGATACCGTTTCATGCCTGCGCGATCGCGGGGTTGACGCAGACAGCATCCGCGTGATGGAGGCCTCCGCGACGGCCGGCCAGGCCGGGGAGCGGCAAGCCCCCGATGCCGACCAGCAGCGTGATGCGATGGAGACATTGGCGCTCGGTCACCCCGACGCCGACTGGGTGCTCGTCGACACCTATCGCCTTGGCCTGACGTGGCAGCGCTCGGCGCGCACCGTCGGCGCGCGCATCGCCGCATTCGACGACCTCGCGGATCGGCCCATCGATGCGGACCTCGTGATCAATGCGGCGGCCCTTCCCCGCCAGTACGCATCGCTCGCCCCGCACGCCCGCGTCCTTTCGGGACTCCGGCACGCCATCGTGGGCGACCCGTCTCGGCCGCCCGCGGCCGGGCCCGGGACCCTGCTCGTCGCGTTCGGCGCGGCGGACCCGGACAACTTGACCGAAGCGACGCTCCGGGCACTCGCAAGGCGCACGAGGCATGCTTCCGGCAGCGTCCCGCGGACCGTGGTCCAGCTCGGCGGGAACGCCCCGCATCGAGAGCGGGTGGCGGACCTGGTGGCGGAGCTCCCTTGGGTCACGTTCGCACCTGCAGGACCGACCATGCCGGGTTCACCGACACTCGCGATCGGCGCTGCGGGCGTCGGGCTGCTTGAGCGAATGCACGCCGGCGTACCGTCGGTGACGGTGGTCGTCGCGCCGAACCAACGAGCGCTCGCCGACGTCGCCGTCAACGCGGGCGCGACCGTCGTGGCGGACACGCCCGAAGCCGCCTGCGAGACCGCGCTCGCATTGCTCGCGGACCCCGCCGCCCTCAACCGACTGTCCGTCGCAGGAAGGGCGGCCGTTGACGGCCGGGGAGCCGCGCGCGTGGCGCGCGCGATGAACCGGACGACCGGAGTCGGCCTCCGCCGGGCGACGATGGACGATGCCGCGGTATTGCACCGGTGGAGGAACGATCCCGCGGTCCGCGCCGTCAGCCACGTGACCGACGACATCCCGTGGGATTCACACGTGCGCTGGCTCGAGGCGAGCCTGGCGCGAGACGACCGCCATGTGCTCGTCGCCGAGCGCCGGGGGCGTGCGCTCGGCACGATCCGTTTCGATGTCGAAGGAGCCGTGGCGACCGTGTCGATCGCGGTTGAGCCGGCGCTGCAGGGTTCGGGGCTCGGTCCCGCGGTCCTCGACGCCGGGGAGCGCTGGCTTTTTCAGCACGACCCTCGAGTGCAACGCATTCGGGCCGAGATCCGGCCAGGAAACGAGGCGAGCGTGCGCGCCTTCCTTGCGGCGGGTTACCTTGGCGGGCCGGAGGCCTATGAACGCGCCGTCGGGCGCGGGAGCGAACCATGAGGATCGAAGGACGCGACGTTGGCTTGCACTCACCGCCATTCGTGATCGCGGAGCTCTCCGGCAACCACCACGGTTCGCTGGACCGCGCGCTTGCGATCGTGGACGCCGCCGCCGCGACGGGTGCGCACGCGCTGA
>JBEIVF010000157.1:0-4818 GCA_040374005.1 Gemmatimonadaceae bacterium
CGGCCGCGTAGGTGCGGTGGTAGAGCATGGAGTCGGGCACCACGCGCGCGAACTGCACGAACATGTCAGCCGCACGGAGATCGGACGGCATGTCGGCCGGCCGCGGCCGCGCGAACAAGTGCGACACGAAGTCCGCGCGCGTCTCCGACAGCTCGGCGATCGCCTTGTACATCAAGTGCTGCACGAGGTTCTGGCGGCGGATGTCGACGATGAACGCCAACCGCGGCTTCAGATTCACGATGTACGTGAGATTCTGCTCCGGTCCCACCCCGAGGTACACGCCCTGCGGCGGGATCGTCCCCAGCAACTCGGGGATCACCATCTGCCACGCGGTCTCGTTGGAGATGAAGTTGTCGGAGCGGAAGTAGCCGCCGGGCTCCGAGAACTCGGTGATCATGCGCCAGTAGGTGGTGTCGGCGAGACGATCGGGGAGCGTTTGCGCCGCGGACCGCGGCGCGAGGGCGCTGGTGAGCATCAGCGCGGCGATCAGGGGTCGCGACACTCGCCACGCGAACGACAGAGCCAACTGCGACATCGCACACCTCGGAGACAGGGCCGCGGACCACGCTCGGCCGCTCTCCAGTATGCACCAAGAGGAGCAACCGTACAACTTTCGGGCAATGACTGACCGTCCTGTCCCTTCGCTCGACCCCGACGACTGGGAGGCCTTCCGCGCCTTCGCCCATCAGATCGTCGACGACACCCTCGCGCACGTGCGCGGCATCCGCGACGGCGCCCCGTGGCAGCCGATGCCCAGCGCGGTACGCACCGCGATCAGCACCGAGCCCGTACCGCACACGGGCATCGGTGAGCAGCAGGCCTACGCGGATTATGCCGAGCTGGTGCGTCCGTACCCGAGCGGCAACTTGCACCCCCGCTCCTGGGGCTGGGTGCGCGGCAACGGCACGCCGTTCGCCTCGTTGGCCGACTATCTCGCCTCGTCCCTCAACCCCAACGTGGGCGGGTTCGATCAGGCGCCGGTGTTGGTGGAGCGCCGTGTGGTGGACTGGTTCATCGAGCTGATGGGCTTCCCCGCGGGCGCGGGCGGCATCCTACAGAGCGGCGGCACGATGGCCAACGTGATCGGCCTCGCGGTGGCGCGGCAGGTGAAGGCCGGATTCGACGTGCGCACCGAGGGCCTCGTCGGCGCGCCGATGAAGATGTGCGTGTACGGCGCTGTCGAAACGCACAGCTGGCTCAAGAAGGCGTGCGATCTCCTCGGGCTAGGCACCAAGGCGTTCCGCCGGGTGCCGGTGGACGCCGAGTTCCGCATCGATGTGGCCGCGCTGCGCACGATGATCGCGGCCGATCGCGCCGCGGGGCATCAGCCCATCTGCGTGGTGGGCACGGCCGGCACGGTGAACACCGGTGCCACCGATGATCTCGACGCCCTCGCGGATGTGTGCGCGGCGGAGGACCTCTGGTTCCACGTGGACGGGGCGTTCGGCGCATTAGTAGCACTTAGCGACGAATACCGGCACCTCGTGACGGGGATGGAGCGCGCCGACTCCATCGCGTTCGACCTGCATAAGTGGGGCTATCTGCCGTTCGACATCGCGGTGGCGCTGGTGCGGAGCGACGCCGACCTCCGCAACACGTTCTCGGTGACGGCGCCGTACCTCGAGGTCGAGACGCGTGGCGCGACGGCGCACTCGGGCTTCTATCACGCCGATCGCGGCGTGGAGCTGTCGCGCTCGTTCAAGGCGCTCAAGGTGTGGATGAGTTTGCGCGCCGAGGGCGTGCCCGCGTGGGCGGCGAACATCGAGGCCAACATCAGGCAGGTGCACCGCGCCGCGGCGCTGGTCGAAGCACACCCCGAGTTGGAGTTGCTCGCGCCGGCGCCGCTCAACGTGCTGAACTATCGCTGGGCCCCGGCCGATGTGCCGCCCGAGGCGCTAGACGATATCAACCGCGAGATCCTGCTCCGCATCCAGGAGCAGGGCATCGCGCTGCCGAGTGGGACGACACTGCCGCGCGGATATGCGATCCGGTGCGCGAACACCAACCACCGCACGGTGGACGCCGACTTCGACGCGCTGCTAGAAGCGACGGTGACGATCGGCCGCGAGATCATCACGGAGCGTCGGCACTAGACGCTCCGTCGGGCATCACACCGTCAACGCCACACTCGCCGCGTCCATGATGCAGGCGAACTGCGCGGCCGACACCACCTGCACCGAGAGCCGGCTGCCCTTCTTGAGCAGCTCCATCCCGTCGAGCGCGCGGATCTTGCGCAGCTGATCCAACGACATGGGCGGCACGATCGGCGCCACCGCGCGCACATCGACCATGTACCACGTGGGCTCGTTGGGGTCCGAGTCCGGATCGAAGTGATCGTGCTTTGAATCGAACGCCGTGTGGTCGGGATACCCCTTCTTCACGATCTCCACCACCCCCACGATCGCCGACGGCTCGGCGTTGGAGTGGTAGTAGAACGCCAAGTCGCCCACGGCCATCTCGTCGCGCATGTAATTGCGCGCCGTGTAGTTGCGCACCCCGTCCCAACACGTGGTCTTCTTGGGCGCCGCCAACAGATCGTCGAACGAGAACGACGACGGCTCTTGCTTGAGTAGCCAATAGCGTCGCTCCCCCTTCGCCCGCGGTGGGAGGGCCGACTTCAGGATCTTCTTGGTGACGACCTTCTTCTTCGCTGCCATTGACGCAAATCCCCGTAGTTACAGTCCCGTGCTTCCCGTGCTACTCGTGCTTCTCGTGCTTCACGCCGTGAGGCCCCGCCTCACGGCGTGCGTCACAGCTCCGACGAACCGGTCCAGTTCTTCCCGCTGCGTATAGATGCTCGGCGTGATTCTCAGCCCCGAGAACTCCGGATGCATGATCGGCGTGTTCACGATCTGGTGCTTGCTCATCAACCATCCACCCAGCGCGCCCGGTTCCAACCCATCCACCGACACCAGCGCAATCGCCCCTCCCACATCAGCGCCCAGCGGCGTCAGCACCTTCACCCGGTCACTCACCGCGAGCAACTGCTTGGCCCAGTGATCGCGCAGCCACCGCAGGCGCGCGATCTTGCGGTCGGCGCCCAACGTGTGGTGGAACGCCAGCGCCGTCGAGATCGCGTTGTAGTTGGCCTGCGGATGCGTGCCGATCTCCTCGTACTTGCGGATGTCGTCCGTTTGCGCCGCACTGCTGCCGAACAGCGACCACAGCTTGGGGATCTTCTCCTTGCGCACATACAAGAAGCCCGCGCCGATGGGCGTGTGCAGCCACTTGTGCAGCGACGTGCCGTAGAAGTCGCACTCCAGCTCGTCGCGCGTGAACGGGAAGTGCGCGAACGCATGCGCGCCGTCCACGAACACCTCGATGCCCAGCGGCTTGGCCAAGCGCTGGATGGCCCGCACCGGCAGGATCTGTCCCGTGAGGTTGGTGATGTGCGTGACCTCGATGACCTTGGTGCGCGGCGTGATAGCGGCGGCAAAGGCATCGACCACCTGCTGATCGTTCTTGGGCGGCACCGGGAAACTCACCTGCTTGAGCACGATGCCCTCGCGGCGCGCGCGCTGCTCCCACGACGTGATCATGCGCCCGTAGTTCTGGTTGGACACGATCACTTCGTCGCCGCGCTGCAGGTCGAGGCCGAAGATCATCGTCTCCAACGCCTCCGAGGCGTTGCGCACGATCGCCATCTCCTCGGGCGCACAGCCGAACACCCGCGCCAACTCGCGCCGTGTGGATACCGTCCGCGGCTCCAACACACGCCAGTTGTGCTCCACCGGCAGCGCGTTCACGAAGCGGATGTCGCGGATCATCTGCTCCACCACATGCGTAGGCGCCGGCGAGATGCCGCCGTTGTTCAGATTGATCAGCGTGCGGTCGATGTCGAAGGCGTTCTGCACCGTACCCCAGAAGGCCTCGTCATCGGCCAACGCTGCGGCCGTGCGCCCACCGCTCACATCGTTAGCAGCGTGCAACGCCGCAAAGGCATTGGCGCGGAACACGGGCAGGGCGGCACCAGCACCCATCAAGGCACGCACGACTTCGCGGCGGGACGGCATCGGGAGGCTCCAAAGAAGAGTGAACGTGCCTCAAGTCTATGCCGTGGCCCCGTCCGCGCCAGAGAGCGCCCTACGGGATGATGATCAACCCCGCACGCTGACCGAACTCGTCCACCACCGACGGGAGGTTCGCCGGCACGCGCCAGCGCCCCCCATCCACGCGGACTTGCAGCTGATGCGAGCCCGCCGGTGCCGTCACCAGCGCATACCAGCCATTGGGGCCTGCCGTCAGCGCGAGCGGCTCCCACCCGGTGAACGAGCCCGACACCTCCACCACCTTCGCTGAGGGCGGGGCCGCGATCTGGATGCGCACCTGCCCATCGGCAAGTCGCGCCACATCGGCCACGGGGCCGAGGCGCGAGCGGATCAGCCGGCCATCCACCGCGTCAGAGGCCCAGCGGAGCCCGAGCGAGAAGAAGTGCCACTCGGGCGTCCCCCGCAGCGGATCCGCGAACTGATTGCCGGAGCTCACGGTCACATAGGCGTTGGACCAGGCCCGCACCGCGACCGAGACGACCCCGAACTCTTGGCGCCCCGACGCGCCCTCGACCCCGAAGCGCATGCCGAACATCCCCTCTACTTCCACCCGATCACCACCCGTGCGCGCGATCAACGCACCGTCCGCCACGCGCACCTTGTCGCTGAACTGCGACAGCGACCCGAGGGAGTTCTGGAAGACCTCACGATCCGACGTGCGCGCGGTGGACGCCACCGCCGTGAAGCGCGTGATCCCCACCGCTCGCCACACGCCGAGCTCAACGGAGTGCGAGGCGAAGGCCCGTTGCCGTTCGGTCTGCGCCAGCGA
>JBEIVF010000309.1:0-1731 GCA_040374005.1 Gemmatimonadaceae bacterium
GGCCAGGTGTCCGCGGGATCATGATCCGCGAGGCTGAACGCCGCGCCGTCACGGACCAGATGCCGCGCCGCGAGCTCGCGTGCCTTCGAGATGACCTTGGCGTTGTCCATGCGATGCAGCTCCCGGGGTTGCGAGCCCGCACGCTACCGCACCGACGACGCGAACTCCCGGACGATCGCCTTCCAGCGCCCGTGCACAACCGCACCGCCTGCGGCGCGTCGTCCATCAGGCGACGGCACCAGCGCCACACCATGTTGGGGATCGTTCGGCTGCGGTTGCCCCGGGGCATCCAGCACCACACCTCCCACCAGATCAACGCGTCGCGTGATCGCGCGAAGCGTTCCCGCGGCCCAGCTCAGCCCTTCGTACTCCAGCGTGGCCCCATCGTCCACGAGCCGCGCTTGGGTGGGGTTCGAGATGGACGGCATGGTCGTGATCGGCGGCGTGCCGGTGGTGACCAGCGCTCCCCTGCCCGCGTTGAGATCGCGGATCGTGTCAGCGCGTCCCTGATGGATCGAGATCGCACCCCACGGCGGGAGCGGACCTTCACCGACCGCTGCGATGATGAACGGAAGCCTCCAACTGCCTCCGCTCGAGAGCGCCGTGGCCGACCCGCTCCCGATGATGCTTCGGTCACCCGTGCGCGGGTCGACCACCGACACCGTGAGGGGCACCTGAGTCTCTGGCGTCGTGGCCGGGTCAGGGCCTCCGAAGATCAGGCCTTGGTTCGAGACCACGATCGCCCCATCCTCGGTGAATCCCTGCACCGCGAAAAAGCCGTCGGCATTGGTGCCGAGCTCGAGGCGCCCCGCCGTGCCCGTGATCGAGTCGAACCACTCAAGGGTCGGGATGTAACCATGCTCCGCATCGAACCTGAGCGCGGCCATCCATCGCCCATCAGGCGAGAGCTGAACACGGGCCTCAGGTGCGTTCCAAGGCGGTCCGGCGACCCAGCCGTGGGTGGCCTCCCACCGGACCATCGTTGCTCGCGGCACATCGAATGAACGTTGCCAGACCCGCCACAGTGGCCACCACTCGATCTCGCCCAGCCGCGCCACGGGCCACGCGTCACCGAGTTGCCTTGCCGCCGCCCGCGGAGCCCACTGCACCTTGGCCAGCAACGCCACGCCACCGAAGGACAGCACCAAGACCGAGACAACGACCGCAAGTGTCGCCGGCCTGCGCCACCGCGGTCCCGCACGTTCGCGCCCAGTTTGCAGGCAGCCGCACTCAGGGCACGGATCTCCCGGCGCGCCGTCGGCCAGATCGTGGTTGCAGCGGCGGCAGTAGCGCCGCCCGACCACACGCGGCGTGCGCAGGAGCCTGATGCAGGCCCACCCAAGCATGAGGACCGACGCGATGACCGCCACGGCCCCGAGCTCGCCGGCGTGATCGTCGAGCCACGGCCACCAGCGCCCATCGACCGCATCAACGACCATGAACGATGAACCGTCTCGGCTCCACTCCACCGTGCCCGATCCTCGCCCGACAGGGCCCAGATCGATGAGCGTCGCGGGACCGCTAAACCCCGGCGCCGGGGCGCTGGCCTCGACCTGGTCAGCACGCATGCCGCTCATCCCTCGGATGCACGGTCAGGACCGGTCGCGCGCCAGGTACACCGTCTGCGACGGGAACGCAAAGCCCGTCCCGTTGGACTGAACGATGTCCATTATGTCCAGGTTGATCCGCTCGACCGCAGCGCGATAGACCGCTGCATCCGTGGTCTTCACC
>JBEIVF010000027.1:0-14527 GCA_040374005.1 Gemmatimonadaceae bacterium
GCCGGGCGTGCACATCAACTACTACCTGAAGAGCGCGGTGAGCGGTGGTGTCACGGTGCGCGTGTACGATGGCGCGCGCGTGGTGGCCGAGATCGCGACAGCGCCCGGGGCGGCGGGTCTCAACACGGTGCGCTGGACGATGCAGTCGTCACGCGCCATGACGGAAGCCGAGACGCAGGGCGCCGCGGGCCGTGGCGGTCGTGGCGGCGGTGCGGGCGGCTTCGGGGGCGGTGGTCGTGGTGGCGCGGCTGGGGCGCAGGCGACGCCGCAGTTCCCCGGCTTGGCGGCCAACACGGTGATGGCGACGGTGCCGCCGGGCGAGTACCGGGTGGTGCTGGTGGTGGGGGGGAAGGTGGACAGCCAGTCGGCGCGGGTTATCGCTGAGTAGCACTCTCGAGAGGAGCACGAGAGGAGCACGAGAGGGCACGAGGGGGCTATCCCTCGTGCCCTTTTGCGTGCCCTCTCTCGTGCCCCACTGGTCATTTCGGTAGACTTGTGGGGAGGGGGGACGGCGATCGTCCGCGCCCGCCTGCCGGGCGCTGTCATCCTCCCCTTCGCTGACCGTACCATCACCATCACCCCGTAGTGACGATGCTGCTGACCGCGCTGACCGCCGCCGCCCTGCTCGCCCTCCCGGCCGAGCAGCCGGTCCTCGATTTCCAGTTCACCGACATCGAAGGCAAGACCGAGTGGTTGTCGGACCTGCCCGCGTCCAAGGCGTACTTGATCGTCATGCGTGAGGTGGGCTGCCCCATCTCGGGGAAGTACGCGCCCAAGACGGCGCGCATCGCCAAGAGCTATGCGGCCAAGGGTGTCACGGTGATCTACCTCAACGTGAACCCGACCAACACCGTCGCGCAGATCAAGACGGATGAGATCGGCAAGCACGGCTTCACGGGGCGTTACATCTTCGATCCCGAGCAGCGCATCGGTCGCGTGCTCGGTGTGAAGTCCACGGGCGAGATGTTCGTGCTCGACGCCAAGCGGCAGCTCAAGTACCGCGGCCCGGTGGATGACCAGCACGGCATCACCTTCACGCGGCCGCGCGTACAGCGCGAACATCTCACCGAAGCGCTCGACGCGGTCCTCGCCGGCCGTGCGCCGCGCGAGGCGGAGGTCACTGCTGAAGGTTGCTTGCTGGGCCTCGACAAGCAGGCCGTGCACACGGAGCCCGTCACCTACACCAAGCAGATCTCACGGTTGGTGCAGGGCAACTGCCAGACCTGTCACCGCGCCGACGGCATGGGGCCGTTCGCGCTCGAGACGTATGAGCAGGTGCATGCCAAGCGCGCCATGATCCAGTACATGACCAAGAGCGGGCTCATGCCGCCCTGGTTCGCGCACAAGAGCGTCGGCGAGTTCAAGAACGATCGGTCGTTGTCGGAGAAGGACCTGCTGACGCTGCTCCGCTGGGTGGACGAAAGCGCGCCGAAGGGCAACGCGGCCGATGCGCCGGCGCCGCTGACGTGGTCCACCGCGTGGGCGATCGGTGAACCCGACGCCGTCGTGCGCATGCCCAAGGCGTTCCCGATCCCCGCGGAGGGCGTGGTCGATTACCAAGTGTTCTACGTGCAGACCGATTTCGACGAGGACAAGTGGGTCACGGCGATCGAGATGCGCCCCAGCGCGCGTCAGCAGGTGCACCATGCGCTGGTGTTCCTCGAGGAGCCCGGCGTGGAAGCGCGTCGCCAGCAAGGTGGCCTCAATGGCTTCTTCGCGGGGTATGCGCCCGGCAATGTCGGCGTGCAGTTCCCCGCCGGTTCCGCGAAGCGCTTGCCCAAGGGCGCGTGGCTGAAGTTCCAGATGCACTACACGCCTAACGGCACGGCGACGACGGATCTCACCGAGCTCGGGCTCCGCTTCGCCGATGCGCCGCCCGCGGCCGAGATCGCCACGTGGACCGCCGCCAATGTGCGCTTCGCGATCCCGCCTGGTGCGGCGAACTACGAAGTGGTCGCTGAGCGTCGATTCACCACGCCGGGCAAGCTCGTGAGCTACTTCCCGCACATGCATGTGCGCGGCAAGGCGTTCAAGATGGAGCTGATCATGCCTGACAGCACCGTGGTGCCTTTGATCGACGTGCCGCGCTACGACTTCAACTGGCAGCTCGTGTACGACGTGAAGACGTTGATCGACGTGCCGGCTGGCGCGCGTATGCGCGCCACCGCGTGGTACGACAACAGCCCAGAGAACAAGAACAACCCCGATGCCACCAAGACCGTGCGCTTCGGCGAGCAGAGCTGGGACGAGATGATGATCGGGTACTTCGATTGGATCCCGGTGCGCGTTGCGGCACCGCCGCCAAGCCGCGGTGGCCCGCGGTAACAACGAACAACGCCCCGCCGGATGAGTCCGGTGGGGCGTTGTTCGTTGTCAGCATCGCACCCTCGTCGTGCGAATGCCTCAGAAGGTTCTATTGACGATCTGGCCGCACATGGTTCCAGTGAGGGTCGCAGTGACCTCTCCTTCATCAGTTGTGACGGTCGTGCGGAGGTTCACAGGACACGTACCCGTCCTGCCCTCCAAGGAATATCGGAAGCCGCCTGTGATGGCTGAGGTTCCCGTCGCAAGGCCAGTTCGAAAATTACCAGTAAAGTTCTTCTGTACGTGACGAAGGCTGGGGTTTCCGTTCAAGGTCCAGGCCGTCCCGTTTGGCGACACGACCTGACAATCAGCAAACGTATGACGAACATCAGACGAAAAGGAGAACGTCGAGTCGGTGCGGTTCGACGTTACTGTGCCCGACTTCACAGTCGTGCCGCCTGAGTCGCACGGGTCTGAGAACTCGAACGATGAAGAAATTGATTGCGATTGCGCAGCGAGACCTGCCGGAGTTTCGCCCGGTTGTAAGGCGAAGTAGGCGAAGTCAAAAAGTCTCAGGTACGCCAGCGCTTCAAGGGCTTCGTTGACTTCCGCAGCGGACAGGTCGCTGTCTCCGCCGTTCGGGCCGGTCGTGTCATCGCCGCCACAGGCGGCAGCGCCCAGCGCCAGCGCCGCCATCGAGCCGAGGGTGAGAAATCGCTTCATAAACATAGAGGAGCCGGTCCTGGGCAAGAGTGAGGGCGATTCGGCCGTCGGCGTTGGCGCCGACAGACGAACCGCCTCACGTTACCGCTTCGGGCGCCATGCGCGCAACCCACACCCTACCGCAGAGTGACGTAGGTCACGCCCCCGCCGCTAGTACTGCTTCAGCTCGCCCCGCTGCAGCTTGCCCCAGTAGTCTCCCAGGGCGGCCTTCACCATCCCACTCAGCAGGTACACCCCGATGAGGTTGGGGAAAGCCATGCCGAGGATCATCAGGTCGCCGAAGTCCAGCACATTGGTGGACGTGATGATCGAGCCGAGGAACACGAACAGCAGGAAGAGCGCCTTGTAGTAGCGCGAGGAGGCATCGCCGAACATCCACACCCAGCAGCGCTCGCCGTAGTACGACCACGAGATCATCGTGGAGTACGCGAACAGGAACACCGCCGCCGACAGCACATACGGGAACCAGCTGATGTTCTCGCCGAAGGCGCGTGAGGTGAGCGCAGCGCCGGCCTTGCTGGCGATGATGTCAGCGTACGCGGGGTTGTTGTACGCCCCCGACACGACGATCACCAGCGCCGTCATGGTACACACCACCACCGTGTCGATGAACGGCTCGAGCAGCGCGACGATGCCTTCGCGCACCGGATAGTCGGTCTTGGCCGCGGAGTGTGCGATGGCCGCCGAGCCCGCGCCGGCCTCGTTGGAGAACGCGGCGCGTTGGAAGCCGACGACGAGCGTGCCGATAAAGCCACCGTACACCGCGTCCGGTGAGAACGCTTGCGTGAAGATGGAGCTGAACGCGGCCGGGATATCGGCCGCGTTGGAGAGGATGACGAAGATGGCCGCGGACACATACACCATCACCATGGCCGGGACGATCTTGTCGGCCACCGAGGCGATGCGCTTCACGCCGCCGACGATCACGATGCCGACAAGAACCGCCATCAGCAGCCCATACGCCCACGGCATGTCGGCCAGGAACGGCACCGTCTCCTGCATCGCGTTGAGCGATTGGTTCACTTGGAACGAGTTGCCGCCGCCCAGCGAACCGCCGACGCAGAGGATGGCGAACATCACCGCGAGGAACTTGCCGGGACCAGCGAGACCCTTCTCCGCGAGACCCTTCGACAAGTACTGCATGGCACCGCCGAGCACACTGCCGTCGGGTCGTACTTCGCGGTACATCTGGCCGAGCGTGCATTCGGTGAACTTGGCCGTCATGCCGAAGAGGCCCGCGACGATCATCCAGAACGTGGCGCCGGGGCCGCCCATCGACACGGCGATGGCCACACCAGCGATGTTGCCGAGCCCGACGGTGGCGGAGAGGGCGGTGGAGAGCGCCGCGAAGTGCGACACTTCACCCGGCGCGTTGGGGTCGGTGAACTTCCCGCGCGTGACGTTGATGGCGTGCGAGAACGCGCGGAAGTTGATGAACCCCATCTTCAACGTGAGGAACACGGAGCCGACCACGAGCCAGATGACGATGAAGGGGATCGTCTGCTGCGGCGTCTGGTCGTTGTCCCAGAAGAACACGTCGAAGAAGAGTACGGAGCCGACGACAGCATTCACCCGACCCATCGCGCGGTCCACCGTCCCCATGAAGCCCCCCGCCTCGGCGGGCGGCCCATCGGGGATGATGATCGGCGCTGGTGCGATGGAGGGTTCGGCGGGCGCAACAGCGGGCGGCTGCGCACCGAGGGTCGAGGGGGCGAGGTCCGCTGACACGACAGGTGCCAGACATAGGAGGACCGCCGCGATCACCGCATGGCGTAGGCTCGCGGATCTTCGGGTGAGGGTGAAGGGGCGACTTGGGGCGAGGTCGCCCCTCCACTACGATAGTACGAGGTACACCCTCCCGACACCCACGCGATCGTGCCTGCGCTCCTGACGCTCGATGCCAATAAGATGCGCGCGGCGCAGCCCCGTGCGGCGTTCACGCGTCGTGAGGGGTCGCTCATCGAGGCGGCGCGCACGCCACGCCAGGTGCAGCGCTGGCTGCGCGGGGTGCCGTACAACCGTGAGCGGCGCGGTGAGAGCCTACGGTCGTTCCGGGGTGTGCTGCAGCGCGGGCGCGCCCATTGCCTGGAGGCCGTATTCGTGGCGCTGACGGTGATGCATCAGCACGGCTGGCCCACGTGGGTGCTGGATATCGAGTCGCAGGACGGGCTCGATCATGTGCTCTTCTTGTATCAGC
The DNA here is from genome assembly GCA_040374005.1 of Gemmatimonadaceae bacterium. Lineage (GTDB taxonomy): Bacteria > Gemmatimonadota > Gemmatimonadetes > Gemmatimonadales > Gemmatimonadaceae > DASRAP01. The sequence goes on from JBEIVF010000027.1 coordinate 5,225, forward strand.
GCGATGGCCGCTGGGGCACGGTGGCCCGCTCGCGCGACGAAGGCCTGCACGGACGGCCCGCGGTGTACCGCAGTGTGGCGGCCTTGGTGGAGAGCTACATGGATCCGTACGTGGACGCCACCGGGCGCATCGTGGGCTACGGGGTGGCGGATCTGGATCAGCTGGTGCGCACTGATTGGCGCTTCGGTGAGGGCGACGTGTGGGCGGTAGAGAAGGCGTTGCTGCGCATGCCGCACCAGCGCATCGTGATGCCGGCGGCGCGGTACACGGCCGTGCGTGACCGGTATGCCGAGCTGTACGAGCGGTGGGGCAAGCCGACGGCGCGGACGGTACGGCGGTGGTATGGGGCGCAGGTGGAGGGGTGGTGGTGAGGGGGCTCCACCTCGCCGGCGCACACGTCGTGTGCCGCGCCCTCCCCAACGGTGGCTGGGAGCTGACGCACCCCGACCCACTAGGCCCCACCGCCCGCTGCGTGGGCGAGTGGCTTGAGCGCTGGGCGACTGAACGTCCCGCTGCGATCATGATCGGCGAGCCCAACGGTGAGCGCATCACCTACGCCGAAGCACGCGCCCGCATCGCACGGATCGCCCAGGGGCTGCTTGATCGCGGACTGACGCCACAGGACACCATCGTCATCGTCGCCGAGAACTCGGTACTCCACGCACTCGTCGCGTTGGCCGCGATGCACATCGGCGTGGCCGTGTGCACACTGGCCCCCGACTGGGTGCGCTCACCGCATGACACTGAGCGCGTTTCGGCTGTCCTCGAGACGCTGCGGCCCGCCCTCATCGTGGGCGAGACGGCCCATAGCGCGCTGCCACTGAGCGCACTCGCGCAGCCCGCGGAGTCAGCGGAGGTCGCCACGCGCTTCGCCGCGGTCACGCCGACCACCGTGGCCCGCTACCTCCTCACCAGCGGCTCCACCAGCGCGCCCAAGCTCGTCACCACCACGCACGGCATGCTCACTGCCAATCAGCAGCAAATGGCGCAGGCGTGGCCCTTCGTGACGCGCGGTGACCTCGTGCTGCTCGATTGGCTCCCGTGGAGCCACACGTTCGGCGTGAGTCACAACCTCAACCTGACGCTCGCCAACGGTGGGACGTTCTGGATCGATGACGGGCGGCCGACCAGCGACGGGTTAGCCCGGACCATCGCGCATCTGCGCACGGTGCGTCCGACACTCTACTTCAGTGTACCGCGTGGCTTCGAGGCGTTGCTCCCCGCGCTCGAAGCCGACGACGAGCTCGCCTCAGCATTCTTCGCTCCGCTCGACGGACTCTTCTGCGCCGCCGCCGCCATTGCGCCGACCACGCGCGCGCGCTGGCTCGCCCTCGCGGATCGTCACGGTCGCCCCGAACTGTGGTTCGGCGCTGGTTGGGGGAGCACCGAGACCGCACCGGCCGCCACGTTGGTGAGTTGGCACGGCAGCTCGGCCGAGTGCATCGGCCTGCCGTTGCCGGGTGAGACCGTGCGACTCGTGCCCACGGATGGCCGACTCGAGCTCCGCGTGCGCGGGCCGAACGTCACGCCCGGCTATCTCGGTGCCACCGATGACGCGGTCGACGCCGACGGTCTCTGGTGCAGTGGCGACGCCGCCGCGTTCATCGATGCGAGTGACCCAACGCAGGGCCTCCGCCTCGACGGCCGTCTCGCCGAGGACTTCAAACTCTCCAGCGGCACGTGGGTCGCCGTCGGTCCACTCCGCGCGCGCGTGCTCGCGCGCATCGGGCCGCTCGTGAGTGAAGTCGTCGTCTGCGGACCCGACCGCCCCGACCTTCGCCTCGTGTGCTTCCCATCGACGAGCGGCCTGCGCGCGGGCGCCGAGGCCGTGCAAGCGCGCATCGACGCCGTGCTCGACGCGTGGCCGATGGACGAACGGGGGAGTTCGCGCCGCCCCGTGCGCGGGATCGTCGCGGGGCAACCGCTCGACGCGGCCGCTGGCGAGATCACCGCGAAGGGCTACGTGAACCAGCGCATCGTGCGCGAGGGACGCGCTGGCGCCGTCAACGTGCTCTACAACGAGCCTGCGGGAGCGTAACGCGCACGTCGTCGATCTGGCCCGCGTGGCGCTCCATGTGCGCGCGATGAGTACAGATACGCGACGCGTTCCGTGATGCGCGGGTTCATGCGCGACACACCGGGCCCGCGGTGATCGAGCCGATCCCGTTGTTCGCCACCGTGACACTCAAGAACTGCACCTGCGCCGGCTCCGTGGGCGCCAACGTGATGTTCACGGCCAGGGTGCCGGTCGCGCACTGCATGAGCCATCGGCCGCGCAGGGCATTCTCCACGACGAACGGCTCGACCGCGCGACAATTGCCACCCGCCGCTCGGACCAAGCTCCCGATCTGCGCCTGCCGCCGGTCCGCCGTCTCATCGCGGAATAAGTTCATGGCCGCGAGCGAGTCGGCCAGCGGCTGGGACCACTGATTCACCAAACGGCTCACCTGATCACGCCGCGTGACCAGCACCGCTGACGGTTGCGGATCGCGCGGCACCAAGCCACCCGTGGCAAGCAACATGTTGAACGCGTCTTCCGCGATCGGCGTCCAGCCCGTGTACGTGAGACTGCCCAGCGCGATGATGCCTACGCCGTGCTCGGGCAACCACCGCATCAGCGAGCCGAAGCCCGGCAGGCCGCCGGTGTGCGACACCGAGGTGCGGAACACACAGCTCTGCCGGATGCCGAGCCCGTAGCCGTAACCGCCGGCGCTGAGGGTGAGCGCCCCCGTGGTCGCGTTGCGCGCTGTCGTCGCGCCGTTGTAGCGCCAGATCTGCTGCATCTCGCGCACCGACGCACGCTGCACGGGGCCCGGCTCGGTGCCGTCGCGCGGCGGGAACGCCTCGAGCATGAAGCTCACCCAGCGGCTCAGATCGGCGATGGACGTGAGCATGCCACCCATCGCCCCGAACGCGCCGTCAGGGAGCGGCGGCTCTTCGAGCCAGTTCCCATCCTGCAACCGGTAGCCGTGCGCGAGACGCGACGGGGCCACATCGCGCGCCTCCATCACGGTGGAGGTCATCTGCATCGGCCGCAGGATGCGTTGCTCGAGGTACTGCTTGTACGGCATCCCCGACACGTTCTGCACGATGCGCCCGAGGATCGCGAACCCCAGATTGGAGTACTCGTACGCCGTACCCGGCGATGTCGAGAACGGCGCCCCCGTGCGCAGCATGCGCCCGAGGTCGTCGTCGGTGGCATCGAGCTGTTGATCCCCCCATGGATTGTCCTCGGGGAAGCCCGCCGAGTGCGTGAGCAAATGGCGCACGGTGAGCCGCGGCGCATCGCTGGTGGGGTACCGCAGACCGCGCAGCTCAGGCACATAGCGCTCAGCGAGATCATCGAGACTGAGCTTGCCCTCGTCGCGCAGCTGCACGATGGCCAGTGCGGCGAAGCTCTTGCTCATGGACGCGATGCGGAACACGGTGCTGGTGTCCACTCGCGCCTGCGACGGCACCTCGCGCAGGCCCTCAGCCAACACGTGCACCAGCTTGCCATCGACGATGATGCCGTAGGCGTAGCCGGGGACCCGGCGCTGGGCCGCAAAGGCGCGCACGAGACTGTCGATGCGCGGGAAGGCCTGCTGGAGTTTGGCCAGCCGGTCGGGGTCGGTGAAGCGTGGCGCGGGGGCCAGGCTGGAGAGCGGGCCAGACTGCGCACCGGCGGGAGCGGCGGCCGACCAGACGGTGGCCGCGAGAGCGAGGACACGGAAGAGGGATCGCATGGGTCAAAAGCTGGCGCAACGGGGCCCCGACCGATAGTCATTGAGGCGACCCGTCCCTTCCGGCCCGCCCTGGAGTCCTCCGATGCTTGCTCGTCTCGCGCTCGTCTCTCTGCTCGCCGCCACCGCCGCAGTGGCGCAGTCTCCCAGCACCCCCGAGTATGGTCCCCCCAAGGGCACCCTCGTGATCGTCGGCGGTGGATCGACCAACGGCACGACGATCATGGAGAAGTTCATCGAGCTGGCTGGTGGGCCCGGCAAGAAGTTCGTGATCGTGCCCACGGCGGGTGGTAATCGCCGCGCCGACAGCACGGTGATCCCCTACGACGCCGAGCGCGTGACGGCCGCGTGGAAGCGGCGTGGGCTCACCAACGTGCACATGCTGCACACGCACGATCCGAAGGTGGCCGACACCGAGGAGTTCGCGGCGATCCTCAAGGACGCCGATGCGGTGTGGTTCGACGGCGGCCGGCAGTGGCACATCGTGGACTCGTACGCCGGCACGCGCACGTACGCGGCGTTCCACGATGTCCTCGCGCGTGGCGGGGTGATCGCGGGATCATCAGCGGGCGCGACCATCCAAGGCGAGTACCTCGTGCGTGGCGCGACCGCGGGCCCGCAGATCGTGATGACCGACGAGCCGAATCATCAAGAGGGCTTCAAGTTCCTCCGTCGCTCGGCGATCGACCAACACATCGACGCGCGCAATCGCTGGAACGATCTCGAAGCGGTGATCGCGAAGTATCCGAACCTGCTCGGCATCGGGCTCTCGGAGGGCACGGCGATCATCGTCACCGGCGACCGCTTCGAGGTGATGGGCAAGTGGAAGGTGGCCATCCACGATAACACGCGCCCGTACTTGCCGTGGGAGAAGAGTTGGTTCGTGCTCAGTGCCGGCGATGTGTACGACATGAAGGAGCGCCGCGTCGTGAAGCTGTGGTCCACGCCGGGGCCCGCGCCGCGGCGCTGATCAGCGGCGGGAACCAACGGGACTCCATGGTATATTTCCCGCGGACCCCTTTTATGGAGCTCGTATGCAGGCCGTGCCCGACGATTTCGACGCCATCCTGATCCCGCCGTTCTCCAACCATGACGGCGTACTCGGCATCTACCAGGACGACGACCGCGCGGTCTCCATGTGGAGCCACTACCACGCCGAGCGTGTGGTGGTGATGCTCCGTGAGCTGCGCGCCCGTGAGGCGGCGTTCCAGTGGGCCTTGACCGACGTCACGCCGCGGGGCAATGCGGCGCTCGTGGCGCACGCGGAGGCCAATCTGGTCGCCGTGCGAGCCGAGAAGGCAGCGTGGGAAGCCAAGCGCGCGCTCCTCGAGACCGCGCGGCAGGCCGACTCCTACGCGCCGCGCACTTACTCCTGGGAGTAACCCACGGCAGCGTCCAGCGGCATCGCGCTACGCTGGAAGGTGCCGGTCCCTGTGGCAATGAGGCGGTCCTTCGCGTCGCGGAGCGCCGCCTCAGCCACCAACAAGTTCCGCGACCGGTGCACGAGCCGGCCGGTCGCGGTGATCTCGCCCTCGGCCACCGGCCTGAGGAAGACGGTGTTGAACGAGACGGTCACGAGGAAGACCTCCCGCACTGTGGACGCCGCGGCGAAGTAGGCCGCGTCGTCGAGCATCTTGAACAGCACCGCGCCGTGCGCCGCATGGCCCGCATGGTGCTGGGCGTCGCGGATCGTCTGCCGCGCCGTGGCGGTGCCGTCTTCCACGACGAGCACCGGCGTGAACTCCGCATTGATCGCTGCCCCGGCGAACATCCGCTCGAGGCAACGCCAATGCGTGACTAACTCGGTGTCGCTCACTCGGCCTTGGTGGTGCTCGACGTCGCGTCGCCCAACTTCGCCACGATGCCCTGCAACACCTTCGACGGATCGAAGCCGTTGGCCCCGCCGATGCCTTCGAGCATCGCCTGCATGGCCTTCATGCGCTGGCCCGCCACCTGCTGCAAGCCACCTTCGCCGCTGCCACCATCCATGACGATGAGGCGATCGATGTCGATGCCACTGACCGCGTCGGCCGCCGTCTTGAACAGCTCGGGGTACATCTGCAACACCAGCAACTGCAAACCCGCATCGCCCGAGGTGCGCATGCGATCGAGCAAGATGCCGATGGCTTCGGCCTTCGCCTTCCCATCCTCGCGGATGGGCGCGGCATCGGCTTCGGCCGCCAACTGCGCCGCCTGCAACCGCGCGCGCGCCGGCTCGACTTCCTTCACCTGCAACTCGAGCTTGGTCAGCTCGATGCGCTGCAACTCCACCTGACGCATCGCCTGGGCCTGCGCTTCTTCGGCCTTGGCCAACGCGGTGCGCTCCGCGATCTGCGACGCCTGCTCCAGCTCGGCGCGACGCACCCGCAACAGGTTCTCGGCCTCGGCCACCTGCGTCGAGTTCTGCGACTCGGCGACCTTGGCCCGCTTCTCGGCCTCGGCCTGCACGAGCTTGGTCTCCGCGCGGGCGTTGGCTTCGGCGATCTCGGCGTTGCGGAGCACTTCGGCGGTACGCATACGACCGAACGCGGCGAGGTAGCCCGCTTCGTCGGCGATCTGCTGGATCTTGAGCGTGTCGAGCTGCAGACCGAGCTTGTTGAGGTCGCGCGTGGCTTCTTCGGCCAGCGACTGCTCGAACTTGGTGCGGTCCTCGTTGGCTTCTTCCGGCGAGAGCGACGCGAGCACGCCACGGAGGTTACCGGTGAGGGTCTCCTGCGCCTGCTTGGCGATCTCGTTGGGGTGCACACCCAAGAAACGCTCGACCGCGTTGCCGAACACGCCTTCGGGGATGGACGCGATCTTCACGTTGGCTTGCGCCTGCACGTTGATCGGGATGCCACCCTTGGCGAAGGTGTTCTGCACGTTCACCGGGATCGAGAACGTCCGCAGGTCCATGTACGACACGGTCTCGAGCAACGGGATGCGGAACGCCCGCCCACCGCGCACGACGCGGTAGCCGATCGTGCTGCCGTTCTCGTTGGTACGACTCCGGCCGGTGATGACCGCCACCATGTTGGGCGGCACGATGATCAAGCAGGCCTTGATGATCGCGATGACCGCGACCACGAGGATGAAGAGCGTGAGCGGGATGCCGATGAACGGCAGCAGGCCGGAGAGATCATCCATGGGAGTCAGTTGCTGAAGGTAGGGCGAGCGGGGAGACGAGCGCGGTGCCATCGACGACCTGATCGATCATGCACCGTTCGAACGTGTTGACGGGGGCGTGCGAAAAGTCGGGCGCCCGTCGCGCCACGAGTTCCGTGAGCTGGCCGCTGGCCATGAACTCCACGCGGCCGAGCCCATCGGCGCCGAAGGGCACGACCAACCGTCCTTCGGTGCCCATCCACGCGGAGTCGCCGGGCGGCGTGCCCGACTCGGTGCGCTTGAGGTACGCGAAGAGCCAGCTGATGCTCGTCCAGACCAGTACGCCGAGCACCGTGGCGACCGTGAGCGTGGTGGACCAGCTCCAGCCGCCGAGGACGCCGAGGATGCCGGTGACGCCGAAGATCAGCGCGCCGAAGGCCACGGACCGGATGGAGAACAGGGCCCAGAGCCCGCCCGCGCCATCGGATGCCTCGGGGGAGGCGTCCGCGGAGACGTCGGGGTCGCCGGCGATGAAGCCCCAGAGGACGAAGAGGACGCCGAACGTCGCCGCGGCGACGTAGATGGAGAACACGGTGTGACTCCGTGAGAAGAGTGTGCCTAGCAATATCACTACGCGGGAGCGCGCCCGTTGGTTTCGGCTCGTCCCGCCGCCGCCGCTTCCGGAGCGGGGTCCGGGGGCCCAAGTTTCGCTCTATGGCGCTCACCGCAACCCTCTACTCTTTCGACGTGGCGCTCAGCCACGTGGACCGCGGCGTGTACGAGACGCTGGCGATCAAGGCCGCGTGTCACCCGTCGGAGAGCGAGGACTACTTGCTGACGCGCGTGCTGGCGTACTGCCTGGAGTACACCGACGGCATCGCGTTCTCCAAGGGTGGCATCTCAGACCCGGACGATCCGGCGCTGATGATCAAGGATCTCACGGGCGCGTGGCGCACGTGGATCGAGATCGGCTCCCCGGACGCCGCGCGATTGCACAGCGCCAGCAAGGCCAGCCCGCGCGTGGCGCTGTACACGCACAAGGACCCACGCACGCTCTTCCGGGGCTATGAGGGCGTGAAGATCCACAAGGCCGAGCAGATCGAGGTGTTCGCGATGGACCGCGAGCTCCTCGTGGCGCTCTCCACGCACTTGGGTCGACGCAACAGCTGGGCGTTGTCGGTGATGGACGGCACGCTGTACGTGGAGGTGGGCGGGGAGTCGTACAGTGGCGTCCTTGAACGGTTATCGTTGCCGGCATGAGCCACTTTCCTCGGCCCAGTACCGGCCTCTGGGGACGTCCCCGCGCCGACCGGCACGCGATCGGTACGTTCGAGCGCACCGGACAGTTCGTGATCGACACCCGTGATGCGGCGCCGGATCACTTCGAGGATGTGAGCGCGACGGACTGGTCGCGGCTCTCGTGGCGGCACGTGAAGCGGCCGTATCGTACCGAGCGATGGTCGCGCGCCCGACGGGAGCATGAGGCCGCGCACGGCACGCCGCTGCCGATCCACGACGGCTGGCAGCTGTTCAACGCCGCGTTCCACGATTTCTTCACCACCGACGTGCCCGCGGCGCAGGCCGAGGCGCGCGGCGCACTGACGCAGTCGCTAGCGAAGCTCGATGCGCATCATGCCACCGAGGCGCTGGCCGATCTGGTGCGCTTGCATGCATGGAACACCGTGATGCGGGTGGAGGACGCGGTGTGGGATCCGCGCGGCAAGCGCGCGTTGTTCGCGGGGCTCGATGTACAAAAGCCGCGCATCTTGTTCTTGGGTGCCGCGGACGGCTACGAAGCGATGCAACTCGCGGCGATGTACCCGGGCGGCGAGATCGTGCTCGTGGACTACGATGCGTTCTGCGCCACGCATCGGTTCGGGACGTTCCCGTTGGCGTATCCGTTCCTCGGGGTCGATCCGGTGACCGGCCACCAGCGCGTGTGGTACCGTGACGAGATGCCGATCCACTTCGAGGTCGCGGACATCCGCGCGCTGACGTACGGCGCCGAGTTCGACGTGGTCGTGTCGATCGGGCTACTCGAGCATTTCCCCGACGAACACAAGGCCGAGTGCCTCGCGATGCACCGGCGCTTCGTGAAGCCGGGCGGCTACGTGGTGATGACCACCCCCCGCGACCAAGCGCGGTCGCGCCTCTTCTACCACCTGATGGCCGATTTCATGAACCACGGCTACCGCGAGCTCATGGACGTGTGGCAGATGGGGTTGTACTGCCACGAGCAGGGGCTCGAGATCCTGCGGGCGGGCGTGATCAAGGCGCACAACGGGCTGGTGATGCGGGTGCGGTAGTGGGGGGCGGTGCGAGCCGAGCGACTAGTCGGCGACGGGGCCGAGCGCCTCGTTGAACAGGGCGCGTAGGTCGATCTGCAGGGGCGCGACGCCGGGGTGTGGGGCCCACTCGATCACGTCGGTGATCACCTCGGGGCGTTCGTCCGTGGGCCGCCAGCGCTCGATCAGGCGCGCGTCGGAGTCGACGATCC
>JBEIVF010000265.1:0-2490 GCA_040374005.1 Gemmatimonadaceae bacterium
CCACACCGCGGTGGACCTCGCCCTCAAGATGGGCGCGCGGGATCTGATCCTGGTCGGCGCCGACTTCTCGTACCCCGGCGGGATGTCGCACGCCGCGGGATCGGCGTTCGAACGCAAGATCATCGGGCACACGTTCATTGATTGCTTCGAGGACGCCGCCGCGGGCGTGGGCGACGATGTCGGCTTCTTGGTGCAGGGCACGCTGTACCCCGACGTGATCGAGTCGGTGTCGGCCACCGGCGGCCCGTCGGCGACCATCAAGACGCACCACAATGTCGGCGGCCTCAAGCCTGATATGAAATTCGCGCTCATCGAGCCGCTGCGCGAGTTGTTCAAGGACGAAGTGCGCAACGTCGGCCGCGAGCTCGGCTTGCCAGAGGAGATGGTCGGCCGGCATCCGTTCCCGGGGCCGGGGTTGGCCATCCGCTGCCTCGGCGCGGTCGACGAGACCAACGTCGAGACGCTGCGCCGCGCCGACGCGATCTATCTCGAGGAGATCCGTGCGGCGGGCTTGTACGACGAGATCTGGCAGGCCTTCGCCGTCTTCCTGCCGGTGCGTTCGGTGGGCGTGATGGGCGATGGGCGCACGTACGAGCACGTCATCGCGCTGCGGGCTGTGACATCACGCGATGGCATGACGGCCGATTGGTATCACTTCCCGCCGGAGGTGATGTCGCGCATCTCGAACCGCATCATCAACGAGGTCGCGGGGATCAATCGCGTCGTGTACGACGTGAGCTCCAAGCCCCCGGCCACCATCGAGTGGGAGTAGCATGATCGCTCTTGCGCGGCTCGTGCCGACGTCGGGCGAGCTGCGCGAGATGGCGCGGATCGCCGCGCCCATCGTGGTCGTCAATCTGGGCTTGATGCTCCAGGGCACCATCGACACGGTGATGCTGGGCCGCGTATCATCCGAGGCGCTCGCGGCGGGGGCGGTCGGCTCGCTGTACTTCTTCTCCATCATCATCTTCGGGATCGGGCTCTTGATGAGTCTTGATCCCGTCGTGGCGCAGGCCCTCGGCGCGCGTGATGACGAGGCCATGCGCCGCGGGGTGCAGCGCGGGGTGATCCTCGCGGTACTCTCGGCGATCTTCGCGGCGCTCTTGTTGTGGCCCGCGGAGCGGATGCTCACGTTGCTCAAGCAACCGGAGGCGATCATCCCCGATGCGGCCGCATACGTGCGCTGGTCCATTGCGGGGCTCTTGCCGTTCCAGCTCTTCAATGCGTTCCGGCAGACGTTGCAGGCCATGCATCGCGTGTTGCCGATGGCGTTGGCCGTCGTGATCGCGAACCTACTGAACGTGTTCCTCAACTGGGTGTTCATCTACGGGAATCTCGGCGCACCCGCCATGGGCGTCGTGGGCGCGGCGCATGCCACGTGGATCACGCGCTGGGTGATGGTGGCGCTCATCCTCTGGTTCGCGTGGCGCGATCTGGGTCCGGCGCTCCGGCCGTGGCGCCGCGAGTCGTTCGCGTACGAGCCCCTGGCGCGCATGATCGCGATCGGTGCGCCGGTGGGCCTCCAGCTCTCCGCGGAAGGCATCGCCTTCGGCTTCACCGGCATCATGATGGGGTGGTTGGGCACGGTGACGTTGGCGGGCCATCAGGTCACGCTGAGCATCGTCTCGCTCACGTTCATGGTACCGATGGGCGTGGCGGGAGCAGGAGCGGTGATGGTGGGCCGCGCCGTGGGTGCTGGCGATATGGATGCGGCGCGGCGCGATGCGGTGGCCGCGCTCGCGTGTGGCATCGGCTTCATGATGCTCACGGCCACGCTATTCATGACGATGCCCGGGTCCCTGGCGCGGCTCTATACGCCCGACGGCGCGACCATCGCGATGGCGCTGCTCCTGCTCCCCGTGGCCGGGGTGTTCCAAGTGTTCGACGGGATGCAGGTGGTGAGCGCCGCGCTCCTCCGCGGGATCGGGGACACCCGGGTGCCGATGGTGCTCCACCTGCTCAGCTTCTGGGCGGTCGGCATCCCGTTGGGCGCCTTCTTGTCGTTCACCATGGGCTGGGGCCCCACCGGGCTGTGGTGGGGACTGACGGCGGGCCTGGCCAGTGCCGGCGTGTTGCAGCTGGCCCGCGTGCGCTCACGTCTCAGCCGCGATATCCGGCGGCTCCGCGTGGACTGACCCTCAGACTTTCTTTTCCTCGAGGAGCTTCATGAACTCCGCGGAGTCGGTGATGGTCATGAGTCGCTCCGGCACATCGGACTCCTTGGAGAACTGCGCGATCTTCCCGAGGACAGGGAGGTACTGGTTGGACACCTCCAGCGGCGGCGCGACGATCAGGAAGCAGAAGTGCACCGGCTTGTCGTCGATGGCCTTGAAGTCGAGTCCTGCCTTCTTGCGACCGAACGCGACGCGCAGATTCTGCACCACCAGAGAGCGGCAATGTGGAATGGCGATCCCGCGGCCGATGCCCGTGCTCCCGAGGTTCTCCCGGCGCTTGAGCATCTTGAACAGCATCTGCTCGTTCTTCTCCTCG
>JBEIVF010000273.1:0-2371 GCA_040374005.1 Gemmatimonadaceae bacterium
GACATCCACAAGCGCCGGCAGTATCCGGACTCCAACAAGGATGAGCTGGGGCGTCTGCGCGTGGCGGCGGCGATCGGCGCGGGCGGCGATTACCTCGCGCGCGCGAAGGCGCTGATCGACGCGGGGGTGGATGTGCTGGTGGTGGACACCGCGCACGGTCATTCGGAAGGCGTGCTGCGCGCGACGGCCGCGGTGCGTGAGGCGTTCCCGCAGGTGCAGCTGATCGCGGGCAATGTGGCGACGCGCCAGGGCGCGGCGGCATTGGTGGAGCGCGGCGTCGATGCGGTGAAGGTCGGCGTCGGGCCGGGGTCCATTTGTACGACGCGCGTCGTGGCCGGCATCGGCGTACCGCAGTTGACGGCGATCCTCGAAGCGGTCGAAGGCGCGGGCGATGTGCCCGTGATCGCGGACGGTGGCGTGAAGTACTCGGGCGATGCGGTGAAGGCGATCGCCGCGGGGGCGTCGAGTGTGATGATGGGCTCCATGCTCGCGGGCACGGAGGAGAGCCCGGGCGAGTCCTTGTTGATGGAAGGCCGCCGCTTCAAGATGATCCGCGGCATGGGCTCGCTGAGCGCGATGCAGGATGGCAGCGCCGATCGCTACTTCCAGGACGGCGAGTTGTCGTCGAAGAAGTTGGTGCCCGAGGGCATCGAAGGCCGCGTGCCGTACAAGGGTCCGGTGGGCGATGTGTTGTATCAGCTCGTCGGTGGATTGCGCGCCGGCATGGGCTACGTGGGCTGCGCGAACATCACGGCGCTGCGCACCGAAACAGAGTTCGTGCGCATCACCACGGCGGGGCTGCGCGAGTCGCATCCGCACGACGTGACGATCACGCGCGAAGCGCCCAACTACTCCGTATGAGCGAGTTGCTGGCGGTCCCGGCCGCGCGCCGCGCGGCGATCGTGGCGTGGGCGGAGGCGATCGCACCGGCGCGCACCCTCGCGCTCAGCACGCACGTCAACTCCGACGGCGACGGGTGTGGCTCGCAAGCCGCGCTTGCGCGACTGCTGGCACAGCGTGGGCAACAGGTGTGGGTGGTGAACCCCACGCCGTGGCCGACGATGTTCAACTACCTGCTCGGCGATGACGTCGTGGATCGGTCGGCCGAGGGCGGTGCGGCGATCGCGGCGGCCGATCGGCTCATCGTGCTCGACATCAGCGATGTGGGGCGCCTCGGCACCCTCGCGCCTGCCGTGCGCGCGCTCACGCAGAAGCCGGTGGTCGTGGACCACCATCTGCCGGGGGACGAGCCACCGGGCCCGGTGATGGTGTCCGACACCACGGCCTGTGCCACGGGTGAGTTGGTGTTCGATATCGCGCAGACGCTGGGCCTCACGATCACGCCCGATGTGGCCACCGCCATCTACACGGCGATGCTCACGGACACGGGCGGCTTCCGGTTCTCCAACACGTCGCCGCGGTGCCACGCGATCGCGGGCGAGCTGCTGCGGGCCGGGGTCAATCCGGAAGAGATGTACCGCCGGATCTACGCCTCGGTGCCCATGGGGCGGCTGACGTTGTTGGCCGAATCGCTGCAGACGCTGGGCGCGGAGCCCGCGATCGGGCTGGCGTGGATCGAGATCCCCGAGGGGGCCGTGGAGCGCCACGGCGTGAAGACCGAGGATCTGGATGGGATCGCCGAATATCCGCGGTCGTTGGCCGGGACGCGCTTGGCGCTGCTGTTCCGCGACCTCGGGCACGATCGGGTGAAGATCTCGTTCCGGAGTGTGGGCACGGTGGACGTGAACGCCCTCGCACGGCAGTTCGGCGGCGGCGGGCATGCGCGGGCCAGTGGCGCGCTGGTCGAAGGTCCGCTGGCCGATGTGCGGGCCCGAGTGCTCACCGCCGCCCGCGAGACCTTGGCCGCGACGTAGGGAACAAGCAGGGATGGGGAGTATTAGATTCACATATGACCGCTTCCCTGACGACTCTGATCGACAACGCGCTTGGCGCGATCACGAACCCCCGCACCGGCCAGGATCTCCTGACCGCGGGTATGGTCCGTGACATCGCGACGTCGCGAGATGGACTGGTGCGCTTCACGATGCTGCTCTCGGCCGCCGACGATGCCGCGTTGGTGCGCCAAGCGCGCCACGCTGTGGCGCAGATCGACGGCGTGGCCGATGTGCGGGTGGACGTGAAGGACGCCTCCGAGCCGCCCGCGCCCAAGACCGCCGCGCCGCGTGCCTTGCCGGTAATGGACTCCGCGCCATCGGCCGCGCGCAACACGGCGCCGCAGCCCGTGGCGTACCCGCATCTCGGCAAGATCATCGCCGTGTCGTCGGGCAAGGGCGGCGTGGGCAAGAGCACGGTGTGCGTGAACCTCGCCGTGGCGTTGGCGCAGGCCGGCGCGCGTGTGGGCATCCTCGAC
>JBEIVF010000210.1:0-3411 GCA_040374005.1 Gemmatimonadaceae bacterium
AGGGAACGCCGGTGGTGGTGATCGCGCTCTCGGTGGCGTCCTTCACGTACGGCGCGCTCTTGGGGGCGTTCTTCCTGGGGATCCTGTGGCAGCGCGCCCAGCAGCGCGACGCGATCGGTGGCATGAGCATCGGCCTCGTGGGCATGTCCCTCGTCGTCTTCGCCAAGCCGTTGTCGGGCTGGCTCCCGTCGCTGGCGCCCATGCTGGCCCCCTTCACGGGGATCGCGTGGCCGTGGTTCGTCTTGATCGGCACGACAATTACCTTGCTAAGCGGCATCCTACTCTCCCTGCTCCCTCACCGCGCCGGTGGTCCGGCACCCTCTAGATGAGCGAACGAACGATCATCGCCGGCGTGGATGGCGGCGGCACCAAGACCCGTGTCATCCTCTCCGACGACGCGGGCCAGACCTTGGCCACGGTCACCGGCGGCGCGAGTGCCGTGGACCCCAGCGATATCGGCGCGAGTGCGGCGGTGATCGTGGCGACCGTGCGTGAGGCGCTACAGGCCGCCGAGATGCCCCACGTGACCCCGAAGATGGTGTACGTGGGGGTCGCTGGTGCTGGACGCGAAGGCGTGCGGCAGGCGTTGTGGCAGGCCCTGGTCGAAGCCGAACTGGGTGAGGACATCTTCGTCACGACCGACGCGAGCATCGCGCTCGACGACGCGTTCGGCGAGGGCGCCGGCATCCTGCTCGTGGCAGGCACAGGTTCCGTGGCGTTCGGCCGCGGTCCCACCGGTGTGGCCGATCGGACGGGTGGGTGGGGCCCACACCTCGGCGATGAGGGGAGCGGCCTGTGGTTGGCCAAGCGCGCGCTCAGCGCGGCGACGGCCTCGGCCGATGGACGCGAGCCCGAATCCGCGTTGCTCGGCGCGATCATGACGGGCACGCAGATCGATGATCCCTCGGCGCTCATCGCGTGGGCCGCGGCGGCCTCGCATGACGAGATCGCCGCGCTCGCGCCGCTCGTGATGCGCGCGGCGGATGGGGGCGACCTGCGCGCGAACACGTTGGTGACCATCGCTGCCGAAGAGCTCGTGTTGCACGTGCGTACGTTGGCCCGGCGGTTGTTCGGTGACGAGCGCGCGGCAATCCCGGTGGCGATCACCGGTGGTCTGATGGGCCGGGGCTCATTGCTGAAGCGCTTCGTCGAGCATCGGTTGAAGAGCGCGGTGCCGGGCGCGCAGGTGCGCCACGAGACCGTGGACGGGGCTCGTGGAGCGGTGCGCGCGGCGATGCGGATGGTCGGCGTCTCCTGACCGTGGAGAACGCGCGCCGCACGCAGGGTTTCACGGAGTCGGTCATCCGCGGGATGTCGCGGTTGGCCGCGGCGCACGGGGCGATCAATCTCGCGCAGGGCTTCCCGGATTTCCCGATGCCCGCCGCGATGAAGGACGCGGCGGGGCGCGCGATCCACGACGATGTGAACCAGTACGCGATCACGTGGGGTGCCAAGCCGTTACGCGACGCGATCTGCGCCAAGTACGCCACGCGCTACGGGATGACCGTGGACCCCGAGCGCGAGATCACGGTCACGTGCGGCGCAACGGAAGCGATGGCGTCGGTGGTGCTCGCGCTGCTCGATCCCGGCGACGAGGTGATCATCTTCGAGCCGTTCTACGAGAACTACGGGCCCGACGCGATCCTGTGCGAGGCGACGCCAGTGTTCGTGCCGCTCGTCGCGCCCGACTGGACGTTCGACGCCGATGCGCTCCGCGCCGCGATCACGCCGCGCACCAAGGCGATCGTGCTCAACTCGCCGCACAATCCCACGGGACACGTGTTCTCGCGAAGCGAGCTCGAGACCATCGCGGCGCTCTGCCTCGCGCACGACCTCATGGTGTTCACCGACGATCCCTACGAGTACATCCTGTTCGAGGGGCAGCACATCCCGATGGCGACGTTGCCAGGGATGGCCGAGCGCACAGTGACCATCTCCAGTCTCTCCAAGACGTTCTCGTGCACAGGATGGCGGCTGGGCTACGCGATCGCCCCAGCGAAGCACACCGACGCGATCCGCAAAGTCCACGACTTCCTCACCGTGGGTGCACCGGCACCGCTGCAGCAGGCGGCGGCGGTCGGCTACGCCTTCCCTGATTCGTACTACGCCGAGTTGTCGGCGGAGTACGCCGCGCGGCGCGAGTTCCTCGGCGGTGCGCTACGGGCGGCGGGATTCACGTTCGCACAGCCGAACGGCGCGTACTATTTCTTCGCGGACTTCCGTGCGCTGAGCCGCGACGATGATGTCACGTTCGCGGAGTGGCTCGTGAAGGAGGTCGGCGTGGCGACGGTGCCCGGGTCGAGCTTCTATCGACCCGGGGCGGCCGCGGGGCGACAGTTCACGCGATTCGCCTTCTGCAAGACACAGGCGACGCTAGAGCGGGCGGTCGAGCGGCTCGCGAGGCTCACGCGGTGACGGACGCACGGGCCATCGAGCGAGCGGCGGCGCTCATCGCTGCTGGGCATCTCGTGGCCTTCCCCACCGAGACGGTGTACGGCTTGGGCGCGGCGGCACGCAATGAGGACGCGATCCGGGCGGTGTTCTGCGCCAAGGGGCGTCCCGCTGACAACCCGTTGATCGTGCACGGTGCGGACCGGGTGGCCCTCGAGGAGTTCGCGGTGTTCGATGCGCGGGCGCGGGCCGTCAGTGACGCGTTCTGGCCGGGGCCCCTCACGCTGGTGTTGCCGGTGCGAACGGGCGTGTCCCCGCTGGTGACCTCTGGATTGCCCACCGTGGCGGTGCGGGTCCCGGATCATCCCCTCGCCCTCGCGCTGCTCCGCGCCGCCGGCCCGTTGGTGGCGCCGTCGGCGAATCGCTCTGGGCGTCCGAGCCCGACCACGGCGGCCCATGTGCGGAGCGACCTCGGGGTGGAGGTCGCCCTCATCCTCGACGGCGGCGCGTGCCGCGTGGGCATCGAGTCCACCGTGCTCGACCTCACGGGCCCCACGCCGACCATCCTGCGGCCGGGGATCATCGATGCGACGGCGTTGCAGCCACTCGTGGGTCCGCTGATGTTCGCGAGCGCGGCGGACGCGGAGGTGCCCCGGTCACCGGGGATGAAGTACCGGCATTACGCCCCGAGCATCCCTGTGCACTTGGTGATCGCAGCGGCGCCCCCGTCGGTCGACGACGGCACCTATGTGCTCACGCCCGCGCCGAACGTGGGGCGGTTCCCCCGCGCGATGTGCGCGGAGCTCACGGCAGCCACGCTCTACGACGAACTCCGCCGCGCCGAGGAGTCGGGTGCGGCGGCCGTGTTGGTGTTCGCTCGTCCCGGGGAACTGGGCGAGGGCATGCTCGATCGGGTGCGCAAAGCAGCCGAGGACGCGGCCGGATAGTATTGGGGGCTCGTTCCTTCCTCTTGCTTGGAGTCTGCTACGATGTCACGTCCTTGGGTCGCGTGGTTCGCTG
>JBEIVF010000069.1:0-9077 GCA_040374005.1 Gemmatimonadaceae bacterium
AGCAAGCCGGCCATGTGGTTCGCGTAGCCCAGTCCCATCAAGTAGCAGGAGAGCACCAACAGCTTGTCGGCACCCGGCGCATCGGGCTCATCGCACCACCGCACGACCAGCCACGCGACGATCGCCAAGCCCACCAGCGACACCGTGTACACCTTCTCATTGACCACGGACTGCGACCACACCGTGAACGCCGTCGCGCCGATGAGCGCCGCGAGCGCGCCACCGACGATCCGCTGCCAGCGCTCGGCCAACCAACCCACCAGCACCCGCTCGGCGATCAAGAACCAGAGCCCGGCGGTGACGGCACTACACACCGCCGCCAGCAGGTTCACGCGCATCGCGATGTTGGGCGCGATGGGCAGGATCGAGAACACACGACCGAGCAACACGAAGAACGGATTGCCCGGCGGATGCGGGAGTCCCAGCGTGTAGGCGGCGGCGATGTATTCGGACGTGTCCCACATCGCCGTGGACGGCGCGAGCGTCAGCAGATACAGGCCGAAGACGCCCAGCGCGGCGATGGCAGCCGCGAGGTAGGACGGACGGTTGTCGAGCGTGGGAGCGGTCGTAGCCATGAGCAGGGGATTGGGTGAGGCTTAGCCTCGTAAGTTCGTCCCCCGAACGGGGGTGGGCAATGGGGACGCGCCCACCCCGGCGATCCGTTAGTGCCGGAAGAGCCGCTGACCGGTGAAGACCATGGCGATCCCGTGCGCGTTCGCGGCGGCGATGACCTCCTCGTCGCGGACCGATCCACCCGGCTGCACGATGGCAGTCACCCCAGCCGCCGCGGCGTGGTCCACCCCATCGCGGAAGGGGAAGAAGGCGTCCGAGCCCAGGGCGGCACCGGCCGTGGGATGACCCGATGCTTGCGCCTTGTGACCAGCCAAGAACGCCGCGTCCACCCGCGACATCTGCCCCGCACCGATGCCGATCGTCGCGCCGTCACGGACCAGCACGATCGCGTTCGACTTCACGCTCGACACCGCCCGCCACGCGAACAGCAGGTCGATGCGCTCCTCGGCGGTCGGCGCACGGCTCGTCACGACCTGCCACGCGGTGTCATCGAGGATGGCGGGCGGACGTTCCTGGACCAGCAGCCCACCACGCACCCGCTTGAAGTCGAGGGCGCCCGGCTCCCAGCGCGCGCGGCCCCGCAGGACTCGCAGGTTCTTCTTGGCTCCCAAGGCCGCGAGGGCCTCCGGTGAAAAGTCGGGCGCGACGACGCACTCGACGAACAACGCAGCGACGGCCTCCGCCGCCGCGAGATCCACGGGGACCGAGAACGCGATCACCGAGCCGAAGGCCGAGACGGGATCACAGGCCAGCGCCTTGCGATACGCGTCGAGGGGCGTGGCGCCGGTGGCGAGGCCGCAGGGCGTGGTGTGCTTGATGATGGCGCAGGCCGGCTCATCGCCGAAGGGATCGGCGGCGAGCAGCGCACCTTCGAGGTCCAAGAGGTTGTTGAACGACAGTTCCTTGCCGCCCAGCTGTTCGAGTCCCGCCAAGCCGCCACGGCGGCGTTCGCTGTAGAAGGCCGCGCCCTGCCCAGGGTTCTCGCCGTAGCGGAGGCCCTGCGTGCGCTCCAGCGCCACGGTCATGCGCTCGGGGAAGAGATCGCCGTCCTGCGCGGCGAACCATGCGGCGATCGCGGCATCGTAGGCCGCGGTGTGCTCATAGACCTTGCGCGCGAGGGCGCGACGGAACGGGCCCGCCGTGGCGGGCGCGGCGATGGCCTCGAGCACGGCCGGATAATCGGCCGGGTCCACCACCACCGTCACCGCGGCGAAGTTCTTCGCGGCCGAGCGCAGCATCGACGGCCCACCGATGTCGATCTGTTCGATCACATCCTCGGGTGAGACGCCCGCCTTGGCCGCGGTCTCGCGGAACGGATAGAGGTTCACGACCACCAGGTCGATGGTGCCGATCGCATGCTCCGCGATCGCGGCCATGTGCTCGGGGAGGTCACGGCGGGCGAGGAGCCCGCCGTGCACCATGGGGTGCAACGTCTTCACGCGCCCATCGAGCATCTCGGGGAAGTTGGTGATCTCGGCGATGTCCTTGACGGGCAACCCGGCTTCGCGGATCGCCTTGGCGGTGCCACCGGTGGAGACGAGCTCCCACTGATGCGCGACGAGGCCGCGCGCGAGGTCGATGAGGCCGGATTTATCGGAGACGGAGAGCAGAGCGCGTGGCATAGCAGCAGGGAAGTCAGTCAGTGAGAACGAATCGCGCGGCGTCGGGGGCGTCGGGCCAGCCGTGGGCCCGACCATCGGCCCCCAACGTGACGGTGCCGGCGCACAGCGCGGTGATCACAGCGGGATACAACAGATGTTCGGCACGGAGCACGCGTGCCGCGAGCGTGGCGGGCGTATCGTCGCCCCGCACCGGCACGGGCAGCTGGGCGATGATCGCGCCGCGATCGTACTCCTCGTCCACGAAGTGCACGGTCACGCCGCTGACGCGGGCGCCCGCGGCTACGACGGCGGCGTGCACATGCGCCCCGTACATGCCAGGCCCACCGAAGGCGGGGAGCAGGGCGGGGTGGACGTTCACGATGCGGCCCCGGTAGCGCTGCGTGACCGCGCCGGGGATGAGCCGCAGATACCCCGCGAGCACGACGAGATCGACCCGGTGCGCCGCGAGGAGCTCGCTCAGTGCGCTTCCGCCGGCATCCTTGGGCAGGTGCTCGGCGGTGATGCCGGCGGCGCGGGCGCGGTCGAGCGCCCCCGCGCGCTGGCGGTCGCTGACCACGAGGACGACCCGTCCCGGCGCGGCCTCTCCCAGTGCGGACAGATGGTCGAGCAGGGATTGGAGGTTCGATCCACTGCCCGAAGCGAGAACGGCGATCCGTATGGTCACGCGCCAAGTCTATCGGTGGGAGGAGCGGCGAGGAAGCGCTGCAGTGCGGCCATCAGCGTGGCCGCGATCTCCAGCTCCGCGGCCGCGCGGACGATCTCTTCGCCCGGCGTATCGGGCGACGGGACGAGCACGCCGCGGCCCCCGAAATGCTGGGCCGGCACGATGTCGCGCCAGCGGTCGCCCACGTACAAACAGAGAGCCGGATCGAGATGGTGGTCCGCGATGGCCTGTTCATAGAGCCCCACCCCCGGCTTGCGGCAGGCGCACGGCCCCGTGAAGTCCGGGTGGTGCGGGCAGTGATACGTCGCGTCGATGTACGCGTTGCGCTCGCTGAGGAGATCATCGAGGCGCGCCTGACAGGCCGCGTAGTCCGCCTCGGTCAACAAGCCCCGCGCGATCCCCGATTGGTTCGTCACGACGATGACTGGGAGCTGCGCATCGTTCGCGAAGCGGACCGCGTTGGCCGCGTGGGCGACGAGCACGACCTCGTTGGGGTCCTTGAGGTAGTGTTTGTCCTCGATCAAGGTGCCGTCCCGATCGAAGAACACCGCGCCGCGGCGGGTCGCCGTGTGCACGCTCATGCGGCCACCTCGCGCGCCGCGAGCACGACCCGTCGGACATCGGCATCGTCGATCGTGCGCGCATCGAGCAGGCCGCGCCCGTCGCGGGCGATGCCCACCACGGCCGTCGCCTGCGTGCGGAGTCCCGTGAGCCAACGCTCGGCGTCACCGGCCAGCGCCACCGCCGTGGAGGGCAGCACCGCGGTGGGGAACGCGCCGCCGCCGATGGTCGCCGTGTGCGGGACGAGCGCACTGCTGATGCCATGCTCCGCGAGGGCCTCGCGCAGCGACGCGGCGCGCGCCTCCACCGCTCCCGCTGGCGCCGTGATCATCTGCAACACGGGGATCTGCTGCGTGGCCACCGCGGCGTCGTGCGACAACGCGAGTGTGGCCTCGAGGGCCGCCAACGTGAGCTTGTCCACGCGCAGCGCGCGGGCCAGCGGATGCTGCCGGAGCCGCGTGATCGCCGCGGAGGTGCCGAGGACGATCCCGCATTGCGGACCGCCGAGCAATTTGTCGCCGCTCATGATCACCACGTCGGCGCCAGTGGCGACGGCGTCGCGCGCCGTGGGTTCGCCCGTGAGGCCCCACGGGGCGAGATCGAGGAGGAGCCCGCTGCCGAAGTCGTGGAGCACCGGTAGCGTGTGCGCGCGGCCCAGCGTCATCAACTCCTCGACGGCCACCTCTGCGACGAACCCCGTCATCGCGAAGTTGGAGCGGTGCACCTTGACCATCGCGCCGGTGCGCGGCGTGATCGCGCTCGCGTAGTCGTCGAGGCGCGTGCGGTTGGTGGTGCCCACTTCGACCAACTCCACACCGGCCTGCGTCATGATCTCCGGCACGCGGAAGCCGCCCCCGATCTCGACGAGCTCACCGCGGGACACCAGCACCTGCTGTCCGCCGGCCAACGCGCGGAGCGCGAGCACGAGACCCGCCGCGCAGTTGTTCACGACGACCGCATCCTCACAGCCGGTCAGCCGGATGAGTTGCTCCCGGGCGTGCAACAGGCGACTGCCCCGCGTGCCGGTGGCCAGGTCGAATTCCAGATTGCTGTAGCCACTCGCGATCTGCGACATCGCGAGCACCGCCTGGGAGGCCAACGGCGCGCGCCCCAAGTTGGTGTGGAGGATGACCCCCGTCGCGTTGACCACCCGGCGGAGCGATGGGGCCCGTTCCGTCGCCAGCTGCGCATGGGCGCGGCCGACATACTCGGCCGTCGATCCCGCCGTGGCGGCCCCCGCGCGCACCTGCGCCAGGACCTCGCGCACCGCGTCCGTCACCGACCCTCGTCCGTACTGTTCGATCAGCCACGCACACTCGGCGGCATCCACCAACTCGTGGATGGGCGGCAGGGCGCGGCGTGGATCGGTCATCGATCCGGCGGTGGTGTGCGGGCGGTGGTCGAGTCGCGCGGGGCCGCCGGGCGAGGCCGTGTGTACGGCCGCTCGGAGACGCCCGTTCGTCCGTTCGCACCCACGACCTCCGCCCTCAGCACGTGGCGCACCAAGGGCGGCAGCGGCGTCGGCAAGAGGATCACGAGTTCGTTATCCAACGCGGGTCGTACGGCGACGGGCAGGGGCAGGCGCGGCGTGGTGTCACGCGCGATCGAGTCCCGCACCATCTCGGCTCGATTGATCGAGTCCTCGCGCGCGCGGGTCCGCGCGGCGATCCCCGCGGCCGTCGTGTCGGCCGCGGCTTGCGCTTGGGCGATGGAATCCGCGCGCGCTTGGTCGCGCGCCGCACGCGCCGCCGCGAACGCCCCACCACGCTCGATGCTCGCGAGCGGGATGGCCGTCGAATCGGCTCCCAGGAGCTGCAGGGCCGCGGACGCATCGAACGTCGGGGAGAGCGGACGGTCGAACGTCACGCGGAGCGTGAGGGAATCCGGTGCGACCACCGTCATCATGCGTGGCGGCAACGTGTCCTGTGCGAACGCATAGAAGTCGTGCCGGAGCGAATCCCGCAACGTGACCGTCACACTGTCCCAGAGCTCTCGCGCGTCGCGCTGCCGGTTCTTGTTGCCGTCGATCAGACCGCGCAACACGTACGTGCCGGGCGAGAGGAAGGGCAGCGAGAAGCGCCCCGTGGAGTCGGCCTCGGTGGCGAAGATCAGCGTGGTATCGTTGGCTGGGGAGGCTTCGATGTAGGCCAACGCGGCCGGTTGGGCGCGCATCCAGTCGAACACCACACCGCGCACCGCGGTCGTCGGGATCGAGTCGCCGGTGGAGAACACCACCACGCGGGCCGAATCGCGCGCGTTGCCGGAGAGATCCACGATGCCCGGGAGCAACGTCACCACGTAGGTGGTGTTCTCTCGCCAGCCGTTGCGCGGCCGCACGGTGATCGCATCGCGGCGCCACCGGACCACGGGCGTGCCATCCGTGGGCGAGATCAGCACCCGTTGCGCGAGCGAGGCGGCACCCTGTGGGATCTCACTGACGATCTCGTCGAACGTGAACTCCACCACTTCGGGCCGGGCGCGTGTCGCGCCCGAATCCGGCGTGATCGACCGCACCATCGGCGCGACGAGATCCTCCGGCCCACCCGGCGGTTCCGTCGGCGACGCGCACGACAGCACCACGAACGCGAGAGCCGCCGCGCGATGTCTCACGCGAGCGCCAGCGCGTCGAGCTTGGCCGTCAGCTGCGCGGCGCGCGCCTTCCACTCACTGGCCTTGGCGCGCTCGGCCTCGATCACGGCCGGTGGCGCCTTGGCCGTGAAGCCCGCATTGGCGAGACGCGCTTCGAGACTGGTGAGCTGTTTGGTGAGCTGCGCGAGGTCCTCTTCCACGCGCGCCCGCTCCCGCGCCACATCCACGAGTCCACCGAGCGGCAACACCACTTCGCCGCCGGCGCGCAACACGACGTGGGCGGCCGAGCCGGACGGCGCGACGGCCGCGATCGTGAGCTCGGCGCGGGCCATGCGCGCCACGAGGGCCCCGTCGCGCTCGAGCACGGGTGCGAGATCATCCGCGCCCACCAGCAGGGCGGGGATCATCTGACCCGGCGGCACATTGTACTCGCCGCGGATCTGTCGGATCCCCACCACCAGCTCCCGCAGACGCTCGAAGTCCTCGTCGCCGCCCGATACATCCCGAGCGATCGGCCACGCGGCCTGTGCAAGGAAGGTGCCCGCAGTGTGCCCGGGCAACTTCTGCCAGATGGTCTCCGTGATGAAGGGCACCACCGGGTGCAACAGCCGCAATGCTTGATCGAACACGTGGAGCAACACCGCGCGCGCCACATCGCCATCCGGCGAGTCGCTCTGCAGGCGCGGCTTCACGGCTTCGACGTACCAATCAGCGAGCTCGTTCCACGCGAAGCGACGCGCCGCTTCGGCGTACTCGTCCAGCCGGAGCCCGCGGAAGCGCTCGTCCATCTTCCAGGTCGCGCCCTGCGGGCGTGCCGCCCCCAAGGCGGCATCACATTCGGTGATCGCGATATCGAGACGCGCCAGGATCCACCGATCCGCCGCCGACAACGAGGCGGCATCGAGCGACGACACCGCGGGGAGCGGACGATCCCCGATGTTGGTGAGCAAGAAGCGTCCGATGTTCCACAACTTCGTGACGAAGTTGCGGCCCGGCGCGAACGACTTGTCGAGGTCGGTGGGATCGAGGATCACGTCCGTGCCCATGCCGAGGCCGGCCACGACCGTCCAGCGCAGCGCATCGGCGCCGTACAGCTGGATCACGTCGAGCGGATCGATGCCGTTGCCCAAGGACTTCGACATCTTGCGGTGCTGCGTGTCGCGCACCGTGCCGTGCAAATACACCGTGTGGAACGGCGCCTTGCCCACGAACTGGTAGCCCGCGAAGATCATGCGCGCGACCCAGAAGAACAGGATCTCGGGCGCGGTGACGAGCACATCCGTCGGATAGAACGCCTTCAGGTCCTCGGCATCCTTGTTGGGCCAGCCGAGGGTCGAGATGGGCCAGAGCCACGACGAGAACCACGTGTCGAACACGTCCTCGTCCTGCCGGAGTCCGAGGCGCTCGATCTCGTCGGGCGACGGGTCGTCGCGGCGCACATGGATGCCACCATCGCGGTCGTACCACACCGGCAAGCGGTGACCCCACCAGAGCTGGCGCGACACGTTCCAGTCGCGGATGCCCTCGAGCCAGTTGATATAGACGGCTTCCCAGCGCTCGGGCATGATGCGGATCTCGCCCGAGCGCACGGCCGCGAGCGCCTGTTGCGCCATCGGCTCCATGCGCACGAACCACTGATCCGACAAGCGCGGCTCGACCACCGTGTCGCAGCGATAGCAACGGCGCACCGAGTTGGCGTGCGGCTCCACCTTCACGAGGGCGCCCACCTCTTCCAACGTGGCGACGATCCACTTGCGCGCGGCGAAGCGATCCATGCCCTTGAGCTCGGCCGGCACGCGGCCCGCCGCGTCGGTCACTTCGGCCATCTTGCCATCGGCATCGATGACGATGGGCATCGGGAGCCCCGCGCGCTTGCCCACTTCGAAGTCGTTGGCATCGTGCGCGGGCGTGATCTTCACCACGCCGGTGCCGAACGCCGGATCGGCATAGCTGTCGGCGATGACGGGGATCTCGCGATCGAGGATCGGCAGCACCACCATTTTTCCCACGAGGTCGGCGTAGCGCTCGTCCTCGGGATTCACGGCCACGGCCACGTCGCCGAGCATGGTCTCGGGACGCGTGGTCGCGACGGTGATGGTGCGCGACGGATCACCGGCCACGCGGTACGCGATGTGCGTCAGCGTGCCTTGGCTGTCGTGGAACTCCGCCTCTTCATCGGAGAGCGACGTGAGGCAGCGCGGGCACCAGTGGATGACGCGATAGCCGCGGTACACCAGCCCCTGCTCGTGCAACGACACGAAGGCTTCGCGCACGGCCGTCGACAACTCGGGCGACAACGTGTACGCCGTGCGCGACCAATCGCAGGAGGCGCCGAGCGCGCGGAGCTGCTGCAGGATCACGCCACCGGTCGTTTCGACGAAGCCGGCGGTGCGCTCCACGAACGCGTCGCGGCCCAGATCGAAGCGCGTCTTGCCCTCCGCGGCCAGCTGCTTCTCGACGACGTTCTGCGTGGCAATGCCCGCGTGGTCGGTGCCCGGCACCCACAGGGCTTCGTCGCCGCTCATCCGGCGCCACCGCACGAGCACGTCCTGCACGGCGTTGTTGAGGCCGTGCCCCATGTGCAACACGGCCGTCACGTTGGGCGGCGGGATGACGATGACGAAGGGGTCGCGGTCGCCGCCGTTCTTGGAGGAGCGGGCCGCGTTGGCGGTGTGGACGCCAGCCGCGTCCCACGCGGCATACAATGCAGGCTCCGCACTCCCCGGGTCGAACCGCTCGGGGAGTGGGGCCGTCTCGTTCGTTGTGGCCATACCGAAAACTAGCGGCCCGCCGCTTCTCCGGCGCTGGGGCGGCGCGGGCGGCGCACGGTCAGGTGGTGCTCGACGCGGTCCACGCCGGGCGTGCCGCGGGCGATGGTGACCGCGTGGGCGATCAGGCGGGCGCTCGGCACCACGCCGTCGAGGGTGATGGTGCCCTCGCTGGGCGCGTCGATCTCGATGGGGAGGGTGGAAAGCAGCGGGTCCGCATCGTAGGCGGCGAGGACCCGGGCGTCGAGGCCGTCGTAGTCGGCGTCGCGCTCGTCCTCGTCGTCGAGATGACGGTCATCC
>JBEIVF010000135.1:0-5794 GCA_040374005.1 Gemmatimonadaceae bacterium
CCCGCGGCGGCGTCCTCGAAGCAATCAATGAACGTGTGCCCGATGATCTTGCGTTTGGCCTCGGGCTCATCCACGCCCGCGAGCCCATCCAAGAACCGACGCTCGGCGCGCACAGTGATGAGCTTGATGCCCAAGTGCTGGCCCATCGTGCGCTCCACCTGCTCGCGCTCGTGGAGCCGCAGCAAGCCGGTGTCGACGAAGATGCAGGTGAGCTGATCACCGATCGCCTTGTGCACCAGCGCGGCGGCCACCGACGAATCCACGCCGCCCGACAGCCCGCAGATCACGCGCTGATCGCCCACCCGCGCACGGATCTTGGCGATCTCCTGCTCGATGAAGTGGCCCGGCGTCCAGGACGGCGCGCACCCGCAGATCGCGAACAAGAAATTGTCGATCACCTCGCCACCGCGCGGCGAGTGGTGCACCTCAGGGTGGAACTGCACGCAGTGGATGGGCTTGCTCTCGTGCCGCATGGCCGCCACGGGCGTGTTCTCGCTCGAGGCCGTGACGATGAACCCAGGCGGCGCGCTGTTCACGTGGTCGCCGTGGCTCATCCACACCGGCATGGCTTCGTTGGCGCCGAACCCCGCGAACAACCCCGTGGGTTCCAGCACCGTGGTGTCGGCGCGGCCGTACTCGCGTCGCTCGGTGCGCTCCACAGAGCCCCCGAACTGCTTGGCCATCACCTGCATGCCGTAGCAGATGCCCATCACGGGCGCGATGTCGGCGAGCGCGGGATCGGCCAATGGGGCGCCCGGATCGTAGACCGAGTTCGGGCCGCCCGAGAGGATGATGCCCGTGGGCTTCCACGCGCGGACCCACTCCAACGACCGCGTCGCTGGATGGATCTCGGAGAACACGCGCGCTTCACGCACCCGCCGCGCGATGAGCTGCGTGAACTGGCTCCCAAAGTCGAGGATCAGGATCCGCGAGTCGCTCATACGTTGCTCCACTGCGGCCCATCGAGCTTGATGAACTCGACATACTTGGTCTCCAGATCGAGGATCGCAGCGGTCGGACTCCCGTACACCCACCCACACGCTTCACCGGGGTTGATGATCAGGGTCTCGCCGCGCGTCTTCATCTCTTGCTGATGCGTCGTGCCGTGGATGACGAACTCGTGTTGCGCCAATGACCGCGCATGCACATCGCCGATGTCATGCACCAGCAGGATGCTGTGCGGGCCGAGTTTGAACGAGTGCGGTGACTCGAAGAGCTCGACCCCGACGGCACTCTGGGCCGCCGCGCGGAGCCCTTCGATGTCACCATCGTTCCGACCGAAGATGCCTGCCATGGGAAGGTGCGCATCGATGAACGGGGTCATGGCGAACGGCGCGCAATAGTCGCCGGCGTGCAACACCATGTTGCAACCCGCTTCGCGGAACAAGCGCAAGAACTCGGAGATCGCGGGCAGGCGATCGTGTGTATCAGCTAGGATGCCGACCTTCATCAGGCGGTCCTCCATTCGAGAGAAGTTCGTTCGTGGCGGAGTAGGTCCGCATAGGTCTCACGTCCCGTCACCACCGCCCACTGTTCGCCGTCCACCAGCACCTCGGCGGGCCGCGGCCGCGCGTTGTAATGCGACGCCATGACGAAGCCGTACGCCCCCACCGAGTGCACGGCCAGCAGATCACCGGCCACCACATCGGCCACCTCGCGCTCGCGCGCGAGAAAGTCCCCGGTCTCGCACACGGGGCCCACCACATCGGCCGTGATGGTGCCGGTCGTCGGCCCCACCGCTTCGATGTGATGGTACGCATCATAGTGCGACGGGCGGATCAACTCCGTCATCCCGGCATCGGTGATCACGTACTCGGTCGGGCCGCTGTGCTTGCGGTACAACACCGTGGTGAGCAGCACGCCCGCATTGGCGACGAGATAGCGCCCCGGTTCCAGCAGGATCGTGAGGCCGCTGGCCTCGTGCGCCTCACGCACGATGGCCGCGAACGCCGCGAGGTCCGGCTCGGTCTCATCGAGATAACGCACGGCGAGTCCGCCACCGAGGTCGAGGAACGCGATGTCCTTCGCGCCCACGGCCTTGGCCGCCGCGGCGATCTCCACCAAGCGCTGGGCGCCCTCGCGGTAGGCCTCCAACGACTGCAATTGCGACCCGACGTGCATCACGATGGCACGCAAACGGAGCGACGGCGACGCGATGATCTGCGCGATGGCGCCCGCCACCTCCTCGCTCGGGATCCCGAACTTGTGGCCCGACTCCCCCGTCTCGATGTACTCGTGCGACGAGGTGACCTCGATCTCAGGATTCACGCGGATGCCGACATCCACCACGCGCCCGGCGGCCTGCGCCGCGGCGGCGACCCGCGTGATCTCAGCCCGCGACTCCACGTTGAGCAGCTTCACGCCAGCCCGCACGCCCTCTGCGATCTCCGCTTCGGACTTCCCCACACCACCGAACAAGATGTCCTCGGGGGCGAACCCCGCGGCCAACGCGCGGAACAACTCGCCGCCACTCACTACGTCCACACCGCATCCCGCCTCGCGCAATACCGTCAGGATGCCGCGGCAGGCATTGGCCTTGAGCGAGAAGTGGACGCGATGCGGCACGTCGGCCAGCGCGGCCGTGAGCGCCCGGTAGCGATTGCGCAGGTGTTGCGCCGAGTACACGAACGCGGGCGTGCCCACCCCGGCCGCGATGTTCGCAAGCGGGATCCGCTCCGCGTGGAGGTGACCCTCCACGCGGGCAAAGGCGTCACTCAGTACGACTTGGCCCACAATGCCTCGAACTTCGCAGGTTCACCTGTGAGCAAACAGCGCGTGGGCGCGGTCGGCGAGCGGAACTCCGGGTCCGGCAAGCACCGGATCGTCGCCTTGGTCTCTTCCTTGATCTGCGCTTCCACGGCGGGATCGCCATTCCAGCCCGCAGACACGAACGCGCCGGGGCCCTCCATGATCTCCTTGAAGCGATCGTAGCTGATCGCCTCACGGATCGAGTTGGCCTCGCGGCGCGCGAGCGCAGCCGCGAACATGTCGCGCTGCATTGTAGCGAGCAGATCGGCCAACGTGGCCGGCAGGCCGTCGAGCGACACGGCCGTCTTCTCGCCGGTGTCGCGACGCGCGATCATGCACTGATTGCCGGCGAGGTCGCGCGGCCCGATCTCCAAGCGCAGCGGGATACCCCGTAGTTCCCAGTGGTAGTACTTCTCGCCCGGACGGATGCCCTCACGGTCGTCGATGTGGAAACGCAGCCGATCCTCGCCGCGGCCACTCCACGCCTGCGCGTCGGCGACGATGCGCTTGGCCACTTCCCGCATCGTGCCGAGATCCTCGTCGGTCTTCCAGATGGGGACGATGACGATCTCCACCGGCGCAAGCTTGGGCGGCGTGCGCAGCCCCTTGTCGTCGCTGTGCGTCATGATGAGCCCACCGACCATGCGCGTCGACACGCCCCAGCTCGTGTTCCACGCGTGCTCGAGGGTGCCCGCTTCGGACTGGAACGTGAGATCGAACGCCTTGGCGAAGTTCTGGCCGAGGTTGTGCGAGGTGCCGGCCTGCAGCGCCTTGTTGTCCTGCATCATGGCCTCGGTCGAGTACGTGCGCAGCGCACCCGCGAACTTCTCGGCTTCGGTCTTGAGGCCGGTCACGACGGGCATGGCCATGTGTCCCTCCATGAACTCGCGGTACAACTCGAGGATCATGCGGGTCTCGGCTTCGGCTTCGTCGTGCGTGGCGTGCGCGGTGTGCCCTTCCTGCCACAGGAACTCGAGCGTACGCAGGAACAAGCGCGTGCGCATCTCCCAGCGGACCACATTGGCCCACTGGTTGATCTTGATGGGCAGGTCGCGGTAGCTCTGCGTCCACTTGGCGAACGACGAGTAGATGATCGTCTCCGACGTCGGGCGCACCACCAAGGGCTCGTCGAGCAACTTGCCGCCGCCGTGCGTGACCACCGCGTTCTCGGGCGCGAAGCCCTCCACGTGCTGGGCCTCCTTGTTCAGGAAGCTCTGCGGGATGAACAGCGGGAAGTACGCATTCTGGTGGCCCGTCTCCTTGAACCGGGTGTCGAGGGCGCGCTGCATGCGCTCCCAGATGCCATAGCCGTTGGGGCGGATGATCATACAGCCACGCACCGGCGCATGGTCCGCCAGTTCAGCCCGCAGCACCAGCTCGTTGTACCACGCGCTGAAGTCCTCGGCGCGCGGGGTCAGCTTCTTATCGTCAGCCATCGTCTCAGGAAGTCGGCGCCGTGGCGATCAGCCACTGACGCAGTTCGTGCAGCTCATTGCCGCCAGCGAGGACCGCCGCAGCCGGACCGCTCCAGCGTGCGGCCTCGCTCATCTTGCCCACCAACGAGATCGCCGTGAGTTGGTCGTTCTCGTCAAAGAAGATCACGCCTGACGCGCCGGCCTTCTTGGCCGCGTCCATCTGGTTGCGCAGGGCCTGCGTTGAATACTTCTCCGCACTGAGCGCGTGGTCCACTGCCACGCCCTGGGTGCGCAAGACGCGCGCCAAGCGCAGCGCATCGGCATACGGCCGCGCCGCCGCCCCCGGACCGCCGACGATGAACTGCGTGTCGCGCATCGCCTCGCCGCTGGGCATCAGGCCGCGCGCGCGCAGGAGTTCGCCCAGCACCACATCACCCATGCCGAAGCCGAGCGCGGGGAGATCGACGCCGCCCAGCGCATTCAGCAGATCGTCATAGCGCCCACCGCCACAGATGGCGCGGAACTCCCCCTGGGCATCGAAGATCTCGAACACGATGCCCGTGTAGTACGCGAGCCCGCGCACGATCATCGGGTCGAAGTCGATCCACGCACCCACGCCCAGCGCTTCGAGGTGCGAGACTGCCGTGCGGAGCGGACGCGCGGCCTGCTCCACGGCGTCACCGCCACCCGCGCGCGCGACGAACGTGTCGATGTCCGTGCAGGCGATCAACGCGAAGAGCCGCTCGATGGTCGTGGCATCGAGTCCTGCCGCCGCCAACTTCTCCGCGCTCACCTCGCGCGGCTGGCGCTCGAACTTGTCGATCACGGCGTACGCCGCGCCAGACTGGGTCTCGGTGAGTCCCAGCGCGGCGAGGGCGGCCACGAGCAACCGACGATCACTCACGCGCGCCCGCGCATCCGCCGCCGTGAGCCCGAGCTCCGCGAGCATGTCGATGGCCACGGCAAGCAGCTCGGCGTCGGCCACCTCGCCGGCTTCCCCGACGATGTCCACGTTGAGCTGATAGTGTTCACGCAGGCGACCCTTCTGGGCGCGCTCGTAGCGGAACAGCTGCGGGATCGAGAACCAGCGGAGCGGCTTGCGCAGCGCGTTGGCGCGCGCGGCCACCATGCGGGCGAAGGTCGGCGTCATCTCGGGACGCATCGCCACCTCGCGTCCACCCTTGTCAGCGAAGTTGTACAGCTGGCCGACGATCTCGGCGCCGCTCTTCTTGGTGTAGAGGTCGAGCGTCTCGAGCGGAGGGCCGTCGTACTCGACGAAGGCGTACCGGGCGGCGACGGCGCGCCAGGCCCGAAAGATGTGCGTCCGTTCGGCGCATTCGCCCGGGTAGAAATCGCGAAAACCGGGGAGTGGGCCAGGTGGGGACATCCGCTAAATCTATCCAGCCAGCGGACTTACCTGCAAGCGGTCCATGGCGTCTCCCACGGTGTGGAACGAGCCCGTGATCAGCACCGTCTCCCCCTCGCGCGCGGCGCGGTCGAGGGCGCGGTCGAAGTCGCGCTCCAGCGCGGCGGGCACCCCCATCTCGCTGGCCACGCGGAGCACGGCCGCGGGGTCCCAGGCGCGGCTCGCCGGCGAGGTGGGGGCCGTGGTGAGGATGAACCGATCCACC
>JBEIVF010000088.1:0-7854 GCA_040374005.1 Gemmatimonadaceae bacterium
CGACGGTGGCGTGAACTGGACGCCGATCACCGACGGGCAGATGCCTGTGGCGTCGGTCGGTGACATCGCCGTCGCGCTGTCAGACCCGAACGTGATCTACGTGGGCACCGGCTCCGACGGTGTGCGCTCCAACGTCTCCACGGGCCGGGGCGTCTACAAGTCCACGGACGGCGGCAAGACGTGGGGCTTTGCCGGCCTCTACAACGTGGGCCAGATCGGCGCGGTGCGCGTGCACCCGACCAACCCCAACATCGTGTGGGTCGCGGCCAACGGCGACATATTCACGCCCAACCGCGAGCGCGGCGTATTCAAGACCACCGACGGTGGCACGACGTGGAAGAAGGTGCTGTACGTGAGCGACTCGACGGGCGCGATGGACGTCGAACTGCAGCCCGGCAATCCGAATGTGGTGCACGCGTGGATGTCTCGCATCGAGCGCAAGCCGTGGTCCATCATCTCGGGCTCGCGCGAGGGCGGCTACTACAAGAGCACCGACGGCGGCGAGACGTTCAAGCCGATCAAGACCGGATTGCCGGCGCAGCTGATCGGCAAGGGGAACATCGCCGTCACGGCGGCGAACCCGAACCGGCTGTATGCACTGATCGAAGCCAAGCCGGGCGGGGGACTCTACCGCTCGGACGACGCCGGTGCGACGTGGGCCGTGGTCAACACGACGCCGGGCCTCACCCAGCGTCCGTTCTACTACACCACGCTCGGCGCGGACCCGACCAACGCCGACGTCGTGTACGCCGGCGCCGAGTCGTTCTACAAGTCGGTCGATGGTGGCAAGACCTTGACCACCATGCGTACGCCGCACGGTGACAATCACGATATCTGGGTGAACCCGAACGATGGGAACACCATGGTCCAGTCCAACGACGGCGGCGCCAACGTGTCGTTCGACGGGGGGCGTACGTGGTCCACCCAAATGAACCAGGTCACCAGCGAGTGGTACGGCGTCTGGACCGACACCGAGTTCCCCTACAAGCTCTACGCGGCGCAGCAGGACAACTCGACGATCATCATGACGTCGCTTGCCGATCCGTTCAATCCGAGCGAGTTCCGCAGTGGCCCAGGCTGCGAGACGGGCCCGATCATCCCGCATCCGCGCGACCGCAACGTCGTGTACGGCAACTGCAAGGGCCAGTACTCCTGGATGAACATGGAGACGGGCCAGCAGAAGAACTATTGGATCGGCGGCCAGTCGCTGTACGGTAACGACGCCAAGGATCTGATCTTCCGCTTCCAGCGCACGACGCCGATGGCCACCTCGCCGCACGACCCCGAGGTCCTCTACTACGGCTCGCAGCACCTGCATCGCACGCGCGACAAGGGCGTGACGTGGGAGACCATCTCGCCCGACCTCACGGCCAACGATCCCTGCTGCCAGGGCGCGTCGGGTGAGCCGATCACGCGCGATGTCACGGGTGAGGAGTTCTACTCGACGCTCTACGCCATCACGGAGTCCCCGCTCGAAGCGGGCGTGATCTGGACCGGCGCCAACGATGGCCCGTTCCACATCACGCGCGACAACGGCAAGACGTGGACCAACATCACGCCCAAGGACCTCGGCAAGGGTGGCCGCGTGGCATGGATCGACGCGTCACCGCACCGCAAGGGTTCGGCGTACTTCGCGGTGTATCGCTATCTGCTTGGCGACTACGCGCCGTACATCTACAAGACCGACGATTACGGCGCGACGTGGACCCGCCTCACCAGCGGCGCCAATGGCATTCCGGCCGACTGGCCCACGCGCGTCGTGCGTGAGGACCCCGCGCGTGAAGGCCTGCTCTACGCCGGCACCGAGATGGGCCTGTTCATCTCGTTCGACAACGGCGCCAACTGGCAGGACTTCCGGCTCAACATGCCGCATGTGCCGATCAACGACATCAAGATCTTCCGCAACGACTTGATCGTCGCCACGCAGGGCCGCGCGATGTGGATCCTCGACAACGTGACGGCGGTGCAGCAGATCACGCTGCAGACCAAGCGCACGGAGTTCTCGGTGCTCACGCCGCGCGCGGGGTACCGCACGCGGACGGGCGCCGCGGTGCTCGGCCCGCAGGTGGATTACCGCTTGCCGGCGACGCCCGCCTGGGCCGTGATCATCACGGTGAAGGACAAGTCGGGGGCCGTGGTCAACACCTACAACAGCAGCGCGCGTCCGGCCGCGCCGCCGCGAGCCCGTCCCGCCAGCGACGACGATGACGATCCCGCCGCCGGCATGGTCGGTGGTCGCGCCGCCTCACCCGCCAACGCGCCGGTGAACAGTGTGCCGTCCACGACGGTCGGCCTCAATCGCTGGACGTGGGACGTGCAGCACCAGAACGGACTCGGCGCGCCGCCGGGTGAGTACGCCGTGACGGTCGCGGTGGACGGCCAAGAACAGACGGTGCCGCTCATGGTGCTGATCGATCCGCGACTCGCCGCCGAGGGGCTCACGGCCGCCGATCTCGCCGAGCAGTTCACGCACAACGCGCGCATGCAGGCCATGAACGCGGAGGTGCGGGCGCTGACGCAGCGCTTGCAGACTGAGGCGCGTCGCTTGGCGGGGCCGGCCGGTGCGCCACCTGCCCAGCCGGCGAAGGTCCGCGAGATCGAAGCGGTGCTCGCGCAGATCCAGACGGAGCCCGTCCGCTACGGCAAGCCGGGGCTCCAGCAGCAGGTCAGCTATCTGGCAGGGATGACCACCCGCGTGGACATGAAGGTGGGACGCGACGTCCTCGCGCGGGCCGACGTGCTCCGCAAGGAACTGGATGCCGTGACGGTGGCCGCCGAGCGCGCGGTGCGCGCTCGGTAGCAGGCCGCACTTACAACGCGTCCTGCTCGGCGGCCTTCACCTCGTCCCAGAGGCCGTCGAGCACGGTGAGACCGGCGGTCCGCACATCGATCTTGCGGGCCGCCGCCATCGTTTCTACCGCCTCGAACCGCCGCTGGAACTTCTCGTTGGCGCGGTCCAACGCGAGCGACGGGTGCACATCGCACTTGCGGCACAGGTTCACCACGGCGAACAGGAGGTCGCCCAGCTCGCCCTCCAGCTTCTCGTGCTGCGGGTCGGCGGACGGCACGCCGTAGGTGGTGAACCGGTGTCCCGTCTCGTCGAGCACTTGCTCGACCTCGGCGAGCTCCTCCGTCACCTTCTGCGCGGGGCCCGAGGGATCGGGCCAATCGAAGCCCACGCCCGCCGCCCGCTCTTGGAGCCGGTGCGCGCGGTGCAGGGCGGGGAGGCCCGGCGGCAGCCCCTCGGCGATCGACTTCCGCGTCTTGGCCTTCATCTGCTCCCACGGCTCGCGCTCGCTCGCGTCGCCGTACAGTTGCGGGTGACGGACGGTCATCTTGTGCACGAGTGAGCCGGCCACGTCCGTGATGTCGAACGCGCCGCGCTCCTCGGCGATGACCGCGTGGAAGAGCACTTGGAGGAGCACGTCGCCGAGTTCGCTCTTCATTGCGTCGTCGTCCTCGTCGCGCAGCGCCTCGTCGAGCTCGTGCGACTCCTCGTTGAGGTAGGGACGCAGCGAGTCGTGGGTCTGCGCCGCGTCCCACGGGTCGCGGGCACGCAGATCACGCATGATCGCGAGGGCATCGTCGAGTGAGGCTTTGGCTTGCTCGGACATTCGGCAGTCGGCTACGTTAGGAGGCAGAGTGATGACCCCCGAATCTAGTCAGGAATCCCCGCGCGCTTCGGTCCTCGTGGACCTCGGCGCGCTCGTGCGCAACGCGCTGCGCCTGCGTGCGCACGCCGGCGTGCCGCTCGTGCCGATGGTGAAGGCCGACGCCTACGGGGTGGGGATGATCCCGGTCGCGACGGCGCTCCGCGAGGTGGATCCCTGGGCGTTCGGCGTGGCCACGGTGGACGAAGGGGCGGCGCTGCGCGCGGCCGGGTTCCGGGAACGGATCCTCGTGTTCACCCCCGTGCTCGCCAGTGAGTTGGCCGCCGCGGCGCGTGACGATCTCACGCCCACCCTCGGCGACGCCACGCTGATCCGCGCGTGGGCCGGCGCGGGCCGTCCGTGGCACCTGACGGTGGACACGGGGATGCAGCGCGGTCTGGCGTGGGACGCGGTCGCTGCGCTCTCCGACGTCCTCGCCGCGCACCCTCCGGAGGGCGTGTTCACGCACTATCACTCGCCCGACACCGATGAGGGCTCAGTGGAGGAGCAGGATCGGAGATTCGCGGCGGCGATCGCGGCCCTGCCGGTGCCGCCGTCGTGCACGCATTCGGACAACTCGGCGGCGATCGTGCGGCGGCAAGGACAGCCCCACCATCTCGTGCGGCCGGGGGTGTTCTTGTACGGCGTCGGATCGTGGGGGGCCCTCCAACCCGAGCCGGTGGTCACGGTCATGGCCCGCATCCTGGAGTTGCATGCGGTCGGCGTCGGCGAGTCGGTGAGCTATGGGGCGACGTGGCGGGCCTCGCGCCCGAGCACGCTGGCCACGGTGGGCATCGGCTATGCGGATGGATACCGTCGCGCGTTCTCCAATTGCGGGGTCGGTCTCGTGCACGGGGCGGTGGCCCCCGTCGTCGGGCTCGTGAACATGGACCTGACCTTGATGGACGTTACGGAGATCCCCTGTGCGGTCGGTGATGTCGTCACCCTCGTGGGGGACGACCCCTTGCTCACGGTGAACGCGGTGGCCGCCCGCGGTGCGGTGAGCCCGTACGAGTTGCTGACGGGGCTCCGGCTCCGCGTGCCGCGCGTGTACCGCTGAGCCCTGTGGGGAGCCGCTCGGGGCGGCCCCGAGTGTAGATTCTTCTGGTTCCAGCCGTGGCACTTGTCGGTCGCCACGGGGTCCCACTCCACACGACTTTTCCTACTTCCGTCGCTGAGCCTGTGCTCGTTCGTCGTCTACTTCCGTTCACTCTCGTGTTCGCCGTCGCCTGCGGGGAGGATCTCGTGGGCGGGAACACGTGTCCCGCGTTGTGTCCGACGGAGAACATCCCGCTGCAGGAGGTCGTGATCGAGCCGGTGGCGCTCGCGGCCAATGCCGGTGATTTCCCCCTCCGTGGCCGCGAGACCGGGTTGTGGATCGCCACGCGCGGTGACTCGCTCGATGTGCGCGCCGTCGTCCGCTTCGACACGGTCACCAGCACGATCACCGTGGACGGGGAAACGCGTCCCATCACGTCGGTCGACTCGGCGCACATCCAGATCCGCTTCAGCCTCGTCGACATCGGCTGGTCGGGTGACATCACCCTCGAGGCGTACGACGTGGACTCGGTGGGGGTCGACACCACCACCACGGCGCTGGCCTCCCTGTACCGTCCGGATCGCTTGCTCGGCACCGTCGTGGTGAACAGCGCGGCGCTCTTCCTCGATGACTCGGTGAAGATCGCGCTCCCCAATGCGCTGCTCCTCCAGAAGATCCGCGCGGGTCGTCCCGTTCGTATCGGACTCCGGCTCGGTGGCGCAGGGCACGCGCTGCTGCAGTCGGTCGAGACGGGGGCGCCCGCGCGTCTCTCGTTCAAGGCCAACCCGGAGTCACGGCCGATCAACATCGCGCCGGTGTCCCGGGCCCCCACGTCCGATGCCACGCTGGCCACCGACCTCGCGGACTACTTGGTCGTCGTGAAGGGCACCGATCCGGTGGATGGCACACGCCTGGTGGTCGGTGGGTTGCCGTCGCGCCGCGGCTACATGCGGATGGTGATCCCGCCGTTCTACTTCGACTCCGTCGTGCTGGTCCGGGCGACGCTGTCCCTCACGCAGCGCCCCACGGGCACGGTGTTCCGGGAGCAGGATATCGCCGTCGCGCCGGTCGCGGTGAGTGCCGGACCGCTCATCGTGGACATCCGTCGCGCCGCCTCGCTCGTGTACCCGTCGTTGCAGTTCGGCATTGGGGCGATCGTCGCGGCGCCCGCTGATTCCGGCGTGCGGACGATCGATCTGATCCAGCTCGTGCGGCAGTGGGGATCGGTCACCGATCGTGCCACCGGCCCGCAGAACGCCATCGTGCTCCAGTCGCTGAGCGAGGGCGCTGGGGCTGGTGCCCTCGAGTTCTTCGGCCCTGATGCGCCCGCTGCCCTGCGACCCAAATTGCGTCTCAGCTTCATCCCTCGTGCCCGGTTCGGCCGTCCGTGATCACGCGTTCCCTCGTACTCGCATTCCTTCTCCCGGCGGTCGTGTCCGCGCAGGGCGTGCTTGGTGGACAGGGCTTCGGCTATCCCGTCAACGGGCATAGCGCTCGGACGGCGGGGACGGCCGGGGCCATGGCGCCGTTCGACGAGCTGACGCCGCTGAATCCGGCCGCGGTCGGGCTCTGGACCCGCGGGGCGATGTATTTCCATGCCGAGCCAGAGCGTCGCCAGACGCGCATCGACGGTGCGACGGACAACACCAGCGTCACGCGCTTCCCGCTCTTCGGTATCGCCGCCAAAGTGTCGGAGAAGGCGTCCGTCGCGTTGACGTTCGCATCGCTGCTCGATCGCTCCTACGAGACGTTGGCGCAGACCTCCGAACAGGTCGGCGCTGAGACGGTGAACTTCACGACGCGTTTCGCCTCGAACGGGGCGATCAACGACGTGCGCGCCGCGGTCGGCTGGCGTTTCTCCGAGCGGTTCCGCGCGGGCGCGGGATTCCATTTCATCACCGGTGAGAATCGGTTGACGATCGGTCGCGATTTCCCCGACAGTGTGCCGCTCGCTGATGTGTCGAGCGCCGCGACGTACTCCTTCAGCGGGACGGCGGCCTCCCTCGGGGTCGACTGGCGTCCGGTGCGCGCCATCGGGCTCAGCGCGCACACGCGGCTGGGCGGCAGCCTCGACTCCCGACTGGCGGATACCTTGGTCGGTGCGGGCACGGTCCCCTTCCAACTGGGGGCCGGTCTGCGGTACGATGGGATGCCCGGAACAGTCTTTGCGGCGTCGTGGGTGCGTACGCAGTGGTCCGACCTTGATGGCCTCGGCTCGGCGGGTCTCTCGATCCGCGACGCGAACGATGTGAGCATCGGCGTGGAGACGCGTGGGCCGACCCTCCTCGGCACGGCCACGACGCTCCGGGCCGGCGCGCGCAGTCGCACGTTGCCGTTCGATCTCGGGACCGCTGAGGTCTCTGAGGCGAGCTACGCGTTCGGGGTCGGCATTCCGCTCGCGCTCGGACGGGCGTCGGTGAATCTCGCGGCCCAGCGCGCGATGCGCTCGGGCGGCGGCGCAAAGGAGAACGCGTGGCTGTTCTCCCTCGGTCTCGCCATCGTTCCGTAGCGGCCATGACCGCGCCCGCGCCGCTCATCCTCGTTGCCGACGACGTGCCGGCGAATGTGGAGTTGCTGCGCGATCAACTGACGACGCTCGGCTATCGGACCGTCACGGCCTCCGATGGACCGGGCGCGTTGGCGGCGGCCTTCACCGAGCAGCCCGATCTGTGCATCCTCGATGTCGCGATGCCCGCCGGCGACCTGACGCCCGACGATCGTAGTGCCGGCTTCGAGGTGTGTCGTCGCATCAAGCGCGACCCACGGACCAAGCATCTCCCCGTGATCTTCGTCAGCGCGCTCAACGAAGCCAGCGATCGGGTGCGCGCCATCGAGGCGGGTGGTGATGACTTCCTCACCAAGCCGCACAATCGCTTGGTGCTCGGCGCGCGGATCCGGTCGCTCTTGCAGCTCAAGGCTGCGGCCGACGCGCTCGACGAGGCCCTGCGCAAGCAGCGCGAACTGCAGATGGTGCGCGACGATCTCATGAAGATGATCGTGCACGATCTCAAGACGCCGCTGACCACGGTGATCGCCACCTTAGAGATGGTCGTGGACGGCGACTTCGGGCCGCTCCGCGACACACAGCGCAACGTGCTCGTCGAGGCCGAGGGACGCGCCGAGGATCTCCTCGCGTTGATCGAGGATCTGCTGGAAGTGACGCGC
>JBEIVF010000242.1:0-2784 GCA_040374005.1 Gemmatimonadaceae bacterium
AAGTACATGCACTTCGCGCTGTCCCAGGGCTTGGTGGCCGAGTTGGCGCAGCATGCGAACATCATCGGGATCAAGGATTCGTCGGGCGATCCGGCGCTGTTGGCGACGTACTTGGCGAGCCAGAGCCCGTCGTTCACGGTGCTGACGGGGAACGGGGCGCAGTTCTTGAACGCGCTCACGGCGGGCGCGCAGGGCGGGATCCTCGCGGTGGCGGCGTTCGCGCCGGCGCTGACGCGCGAGGTGTTCACGGCCTTCAACGCGGGCGACCACGCGGCCGCGGCGGCGGCTCAGGCGACGCTGACGCCGTTGGCGATGGAGATCGTGGCCAAGGCCGGGATCGGCGGCGTGAAGGTGGCCTACGACGCCGTGGGGCTCGTGGGCGGGCCGGTGCGGGGGCCGTTGGTGCCACTGGACGGCGCCGGGGCGGACCACGTGCGCGGGCTGCTGCGGCAGGCGGGGCTGTTGGCGGCCTAAGGCACGCCGCCGGACGGCCTCCCGCTGTGTGGCGGGGGGCCGAGGATCGCGGTATATTTCCCTAAAGGCCCAGCGGATCGCCCGCGGGCCTTTTTGCGCGTCCACGAGGCGCGTTTCCGCCCGTTTTTCTCCGGTTCAATCACGATGTTCGATACGAAGACCCGTACGGTGGTCGTCGTTGGTGCCCAGTGGGGCGACGAAGGCAAAGGCAAGTTGGTGGACGTCCTCGCGGAGCGCGCCGATTGGGTGGTGCGCTATCAGGGCGGCGCCAACGCGGGGCACACCGTCCAGATCGGTGACGACTCCACGGTCTTGCACCAGGTCCCGAGCGGGATCCTGCACCCGGGGACGCGCTGTGCGATCGGCAACGGCGTCGTGCTCGACCCCGAGACGCTGTTCGAGGAGATCGACGGGCTGGTGGCCGACGGGGTCGTCGTGGACGGCCGGTTGGTGCTGAGCGATCGTGCGCATCTCGTGATGCCCTACCACAAGCTGGTGGACAAGGAGAGCGCGGCGAGCAAGGCCATCGGCACGACGGGCCGCGGGATCGGGCCGGCGTACGAGGACAAGGTGGCGCGACGCGGTGTGCGCGTGCTCGACGTGCGGCATCCGGTGCGATTGCGCGCGCTGGTGGAAGCGGGCTGCAAGCACGCGAACCACTTGCTCGAGGGCTTCGGTTCAGCGAAGCGTGCGGATGCGGAGTTCACGCTGACCGAGCTGTCGAAGCTGGCGCCGCGGTTGTTGTCGCTGGCGGTGGATGTGGGCCTCGAAGTGCACCAGGCGCAGAAGAGCGGTGCGGCCATTTTGCTGGAAGGCGCGCAGGGCTCGTTGCTCGATGTGGACCACGGCACGTATCCGTTCGTGACGTCGTCGTCGACGACGGCAGGCGGTGCGGCCATTGGCGTGGGCATTGGCCCGCGCACGATCGACGCCGCGCTCGGCGTGGTGAAGGCCTACACGACGCGCGTGGGCGCGGGGCCGATGCCGACGGAGTTCGATGGGCCGATGTCAGAGACGGTGCGCAAGCTCGGCAACGAGTTCGGCGCGACGACGGGCCGCCCGCGCCGCTGTGGCTGGTTCGATGGCGTGGTCGTGCGGTACGCGGTGCGCGTGAACGGATTGACGGAGCTGGCGGTGACGAAGCTCGACGTGCTCGACACGCTCGAGAAGATCGCCATCTGCACGGGCTACGAGATCGACGGTGAGTTCGTCGAGCATTTCCCGGGCGACATCGCGGTGCTCGATGGGATCAAGCCGCGGTTGGAGTGGTTCGATGGGTGGATGTCGGATACGGGCGGGGCGCGGAAGCTGGAAGACCTGCCGGAGAAGGCGCGACTCTACTTGGATCGGATCGAAGAGTTGTCGGAGTGCCCGATTCGCTACGTGAGCGTTGGCACCCGCCGCGACCAAATCCTCGAACGGAAGCCCGCATGAGCAACTCGCCGGACATCCTCGAAAAACTCGTCTCGCTGTGCAAGCGGCGCGGCTTCATCTTCCAGTCCTCCGAGATCTACGGCGGGCTGGGCTCGGTGTGGGATTACGGGCCACTCGGCATTGCGCTCAAGCGCAACCTGCAGGAGAAGTGGTGGCAGGCGATGGTCCGCTCGCGCGACGACATCGAGGGGCCCGACTCGGCGATCCTCATGCACCCGCGCGTGTGGGAGGCGTCCGGGCACGTGGGTGGGTTCGTCGATCCGCTCGTCGACTGCAAGACCTGCAAGGGCCGCTTCCGCGCCGACAAGATGTCGGACGCCGCGTGTGGCAAGAAGCCGTCGAAGAAGCCGGGCGAGACCACGGACTGTGATCTCACTGAGGCGCGGCAGTTCAACCTGATGTTCAAGACGCAGATGGGTGCCGTGGAAGATTCGTCGGCGACCATCTACCTGCGGCCGGAGACGGCGCAGGGGTCGTACGTGAACTTCCTCAACGTGCAGCAGTCGACGCGGCAGAAGGTGCCGTTCGGCATTGCGCAGATCGGCAAGGCGTTCCGCAACGAGATCACGCCCGGGAATTTCATTTTCCGTACGCGTGAGTTCGAGCAGATGGAGATGCAGTTCTTCGTCGAGCCGGGCACCGACATGGAGCACTTCGAGCGCTGGAAGGCCGCGCGCATGGAGTGGCACCTGAGCTTGGGCCTCAAGCCCGAGCGGCTGCAGTACCACATCCACGGTGAGAACGAGTTGGCGCACTACGCCCGCGCCGCGTTCGACATCGAGTTCGACTTTGGTGGGACGCTCGGCTTCCAGGAGATCGAAGGCATCCACAATCGTGGCGACTTCGACTTGGGCAAGCATCAGGAGTTCAGTGGCA
>JBEIVF010000143.1:0-5374 GCA_040374005.1 Gemmatimonadaceae bacterium
CTGGTTAGAGCGCTGCTTTCACACAGCAGAGGTCGGGGGTTCGAGTCCCTCCGCGCCCACTGGACACCCCGAAGTGCCGACCCTCGCTCGCGACGGTCGGCACTTCGGGCATCAGGGCTGGACCGTCTCCAGCGGCACCGGCTCCGCCCCATGCGCCGTCAAGCGGCCGAGCGTGGCGGCGTCGACGCGCAAGGTCAGCAGCACGGCGCCGTCGTCCTCGTCACGGCGCGTCAGGATGTCGCCATGGCGGTAGGCTTCGGCCAGCGTCTTCCCGTCCGACGGCGCGATGCGCAACGCGACCATCGGCCGACTCTGCAAGGCGCCCTGCAACAACGCGGCCTTCAAGGGCGCCAGACCGTCCGTCGCCTGCGCACTCACGAACAGCGACCCCGGCAACAGGTTGTTGATGCGCTCCGTCAGCGCCTGCGCGTCCTCCGGGCTCAGCAGATCCATCTTGTTGAACGCGTGCAACACCGGGCGATCGTGCACACCGAGATCGTGGAGCACGTCGTCCACCACCACCCGCTGCTCTTCCCACGTCGGGTGGCTCGCGTCGATCACGTGCACGAGCACATCGGCCTCCCGCACTTCTTCGAGCGTGGCGCGGAACGACGCGACCAGGTGGTGAGGGAGCTTGCGAATGAATCCGACCGTGTCAGTGACCAACGCGGTGTGCCGATCATCGAGCGCCACCTCACGCGTGAGCGGATCGAGCGTGGCGAACAGACGATCCTCCACGAACACCTCGTCGTCCAACGCCATCGCGCGCAACGTGGAGCTCTTGCCCGCGTTGGTGTAGCCGACGAGCGCGACACGGAACTTGCCCTGGCGGCCCTGACGCTGCACCGTGCGCGCGCGCGCCACATCCACCAGTCGTTCCTTGAGCAACTTGATGCGCGTATTCACCAACCGACGGTCGGACTCGAGCTGCGTTTCACCCGGACCACGCACGCCGATCCCGCCGCGGAACTTCTCCAAGTGGGTCCACATGCGCACGAGGCGCGGCAGCGAATACTCCAGCTGCGCCAACTCCACCTGCATCTTGGCTTCGGCCGATCGCGCGCGCGTGGCGAAGATGTCGAGGATGAGCTCGGCGCGGTCCACCACGCGCTTGCCGAGCGCGAGTTCAAGGTTCTTCCCCTGCGCGGGCGAGAGTTCGTCGTCGAAGAGCACGAGCGTGGCCTCACGCTCCTCGCACA
Source organism: Gemmatimonadaceae bacterium (assembly GCA_040374005.1). Lineage (GTDB taxonomy): Bacteria > Gemmatimonadota > Gemmatimonadetes > Gemmatimonadales > Gemmatimonadaceae > DASRAP01. The sequence continues at coordinate 1,200 of JBEIVF010000143.1, forward strand.
GCTGCTTGAGTTCCTCCACCTTCCCCTTGCCGAGGTAGGTGGACGAGTCGGGGCGTTCCAATTGCTGCGTCATGGACGCGACGACCAGCGCGCCTGCGGTATCCGCCAGCCGCCCGAGTTCGGACAGATGCTCAGCCGCCAGATGCCGTTCACGGCTTCCCTTGACCGGCGTACCGATCAGGACCGCGCGCTCTTGAGGCGGCGTGAGGGAGATGGACTCTTTGATAGGAACGATCAGTCGAAGGAACGGACGCGGAGCCGCTGCGTAAGTCTAACGGATGTTCAGATCGCCCGACTTGAACATCCCCGCCTGCTCGAACGGCCGGGTGATCTCGCCGAACGGCGTCGCCACCGTCAGCTCGCCGATCAACTTGTACGGCAGCGTCCCGCGCGCCATCAGCGTGGACCCCGCGGCCAGCACTTCCCGGATGCTGAATGACACCGGCAACGTCACGCGCGTCGAATCGCGGCCCATCACCGTCAGGCGCTGGGTCACGGCGCCACTGCCAAGGGTCAGCGTGTCCATCATCACCTTGTAGCTGAAGCGACTGGCGTCGAGTCGATAGTTGTTCGGGTTGTACAGCGAGAGCCGCACGTCGAGCGTGCCGCCCTGCAAGCCGATCCCCGCGATCCGCACATCCTCGATCGTCACCGTCGGCGGCGAGAACGCCTGTCGTCCCAGCGTCGCACACGCGCCGGTCACCACCACCACGCCCAGCGCCGCGAGGGCGCGTCCGAATGTCCTACGCATCAGCCCTTTCCGGTTGAATGTTCATCCCCTTCGACCCCATCGCCCGCGGCACGTTCCCGCCGCTCGGCCCACCACGCCAACCGCTCGGCGACCTTCTTCTCGAAGCCGAATCCCGTGGGCTCGTACAGCACCGCCCCGGCGATCGCGTCCGGCAAGTACTCCTGCGGCGTGTAGGCATCGGGGGCGTCATGCGCGTATCGATACCCCTTCCCGTAATCCAGCGACTTCATGAGGGCCGTGGGCGCATTGCGGATGTGCAGCGGCACCTCGAGATCGGGGTGCTCGTGCGCCAAGCGGAGCGCCTCTTTCCACGCCACGTAGGTACGATTCGACTTGGGCGCCGTCGCCAAGTAGATCACCGCTTCGGCCAGGGCCAATTCGCCTTCGGGTGAGCCCAGGTACTGGAACGCGTCGCGCGCGGCGAGGGTGACCACGAGGGCCTGCGGATCGGCGAGTCCTACATCCTCGCTGGCGAATCGCACCATGCGCCGCGCGATGTACAGCGGGTCCTCGCCCGCCGCGATCATCCGCGCCAACCAATACAGTGATCCCTGCGGATCGGAGCCGCGCATGGCTTTGTGCAGCGCCGAGATGGAGTTGTAGGCCTCTTCGCGGCCTTTGTCGTAGCGGAGGATGCGCGTCTGCAGCGCCTCGCGCGCACGCTCGACCGTGATCTCGCCGCCGGGGCCGACATCTTCCGCCGCCGCCTCGAGCGCGGTGAGGGCGCGACGCGCATCGCCATTGGCGTGCTCGGCGATCACCGCCAGCGCCTCGTCGGTGACGCGGAGCTGCAAGGCGCCGAGTCCACGGTCGCGATCGGCGAGGGCCTGTTGGATCACGCCGGTGATCGCGGCCACGTCGAGCGGCTGCAACACGAACACGCGGAGCCGCGAGAGTAACGCGGGGTTCACCTCGAACGACGGGTTCTCCGTGGTCGCGCCGATGAGCGTGAGGAGCCCATTCTCCACATGCGGCAGCAAGGCATCCTGCTGCGCGCGATTGAAGCGATGGATCTCGTCCACGAAGAGCAGCGTCGCGGTGCCCACCGCGCGTCGGTCCTTGGCCGCCGCGACCACTTCACGCAAACGCGGTACGCCATCCGTGACCGCCGAGAAGGGCACGAACTCGGACTGCGCGGTGGCGGCGATCAGCCGTGCGAGCGTCGTCTTGCCCGAGCCCGGTGGCCCCCAGAAGAGCACCGACGCCACGCGCCCCTGCTCGATAGCCGTGCGCAACGGCTTCCCTTCGCCGAGCAAGTGTTGCTGCCCCGCGAACTCGGCCAGTGACCGCGGCCGCATGCGCGCGGCGAGCGGTGCGTTCCCGGCCTGCGCTGCGAAGAGCGTGTCGCCCCCTGCCTCGCGGCCGCGCTTGGTCATAGCTCGCGGGCGCGCGCGAGCAGCGCGTCGCGCGTGTTGAGCGAGGGGTCTTCGACGACCGCAGCGAGTAGCGCGTGCAGCACCGTGCCGAGCCGCGGACCACCGGGGACGCCGGCACTGCGCAGGTCATCGCCGTCCACCGCCAGGTCCGCTAGCTCGATGGGATCGCGATATGCGATGCGCAATCCACGGCGATATACGGCGTGCAACACCGCCGGCGCGGGCGCGGCATCACCGCGCGCGCGCGCCGCATCCCACTGCGCGGCGATGAGTCGCACTACCAGCCCCCACTGTGTGCGCCCCGTCGCGGCGACCCAGCGGCGGATCACCGCGTCGCTCGGCACACCGGCCGGCAGGGCCTCGGTCATGAGCGCGGACACCGACGCACAGCCGGTCAGCATCCGCGCGATCGCATTCACATCCGCGTTGGAGTACCGCAGCGCCTTGAGCGTGTCGCGCACCTGCTCCACCGGCTCGCCAAGGAACAGCGACGCCACCCGTAGCATGAGTCGCGCGGGACGTGCACGCAGCCCCGGTGGCGCGAGATGGTCGCCCACCACGAACCGCGCGTCACTCGCCGCCGCCAACGCCGGCACCAACGTCGTGAATGCCCCGCTCGACTTCCACAACTTGAACGCGCGCGACGGCGTCACCACCTGCTCCAGCGTCTTGTCGATCTCCTGCTTGACGCGTTCGGCCGACAACCGCCCCAAATGCGGCGCCGACGACACCACGGCGTTCCACGTCGCCGGCTCCAACGCGAAGTCGAAGCGCGCGGCAAAGCGCAGCGCCCGCAGCGAGCGCAGGCGATCCTCGCGCATCCGCGCATCGGCATCGCCCACCGCGCGCACGAGTCGGTTGTTCAGGTCGCGCTGCCCGTGGAACGGGTCGTGCAGCTTCTGCTGCGTCGGCGACCACGCGATCGCGTTGATCGTGAAGTCGCGCCGCGCCAGGTCATCGTCGAGCGACACGCCGAACTCCACCTCCGCGTGCCGACCATCGGTGCGCACATCGCGGCGGAAGGTGGTCACCTCGTGCAAGCGACCATCCTCATCCAGCACGCCCACGGTGCCAAACGCGATGCCCACCGGGATGGTGCGTCGGAACAGCTTCTGCACCTGCTCCGGACGCGCCGACGTGGCGATGTCCCAATCGAGGTGCGTGATCCCCAGCAGCGCATCACGGATCGCGCCGCCCACACACCACGCCTCATACCCCCGCGACTCGAGCCGCTCGATGATCCCGAGCACCGCCGCCGGCGGTGTGAGTCGAGCCGCACGGTCCACGTCACCCACAGAGCACGGAGCCGCCGTTCACGTTCACGATCTCGCCCGTCACATGCCGCGCGCCATCGAAGCACAGCGATACCACGGCGAACGCCACATCACCCGGCGACGCCACGCGGCCCACCGGGATTCCCGCGGCCACGCGCTCGCGGCCGCCGTCGGCGAACACATCAGCGCACATCTCGGTGTCCACCCAGCCTGGCGCCACGCAGTTGACCGTGATGCCGCGCCGCGCCAACTCCTGCGCCTGCGACTTCACGAACGAGATCATCGCGCCCTTCGACGCCGCGTAGTCGGCGTGCATCGACTCGCCGCGCTGCCCCGCCGTGGACGACACATGCACGATGCGCCCGCCGTCGCCCATCGCCCGCGCACCGGCGCGCGACACGAAGAACATCGCGTTCGTGTTCTCGCGCATGGTGCGCAGCCAGCGCTCGTCCGACATCTCGTGCACCGGCACTTCCTCCACCGGCCAGATGCCCGCGCTGTGCACCACGATGTCCACGCCGCCGAACGCCTTCACACAGGCCGCGATCAACGCGTCCGCGCCCGCGCCGTCACCGAGATCAGCGCCGTGCGCTACCGCGCGCACCCCCAACGCCGTGAGCTCGGCCCCCATCGCCGCGGCCACGGCCGTGCGAGTACGGTAGCCCACGCACACGTCAGCGCCGCACTGCGCGAGGAGCCGCGCCACCGCCGCACCGATACCACGCGTGCCGCCCGTGACGACGGCGCGCTTGCCACTCAACGAGAACGAAGTAC
>JBEIVF010000100.1:0-7131 GCA_040374005.1 Gemmatimonadaceae bacterium
AGACGGTGCTCCTCAAGGCGATCGGCCTCTTCCATGCGCTGGCGCAGAGCGGGATCCCCGTGCCGGTGGGCGAAGAGAGTGTGCTACCCATCGTGGACGACATCTTCGCCGATGTCGGGGACGAGCAGTCGCTCCAGGCCTCGCTGTCCACCTTCTCGGCGCACCTCAAGAACCTGCGCGAGATCCTGCACGCGGCGACCCCAGCGTCGCTGGTGTTGATCGACGAGCTGGGCTCGGGCACGGACCCGGCCGAGGGTGCCGCGCTCGGCGCGGCGATCCTCGAAGACCTCACGCGGCGCGGCACGCGCACGTTGGCGAGCACGCACTTGGGCGCGCTGAAGGATCTCGCGCTCGAAGTGACCGGCGTGGTCAACGCGTCGCTGCAGTTCGACGAAGTGGCGCTGGCGCCGACGTATCGGTTGCTCAAGGGCATTCCGGGACGCTCGTACGGCATCAGTATCGCCCGACGGTTGGCCTTGCCCGCGCAGGTGATCGAGCGCGCCATCGCACGCGTCCCCGAACAGGAGCGTGCGGTGTCGGCGTTGCTGGCGGAGCTGGAGCAACGGGAGACCGGCCTCCGCGAACGAGAAGCACAGCTCACGGCGGATGAGGCATCGACCCAAGAGCGCGGCCGTCGCATCGCGGAACGCGAGGCCGCGGTCCGTGCGCGCGAGAAAGCGGCGGAGAAGGACGCGCGTCAGGAGGCGCGACGCCACTTGCTCGATGCGCGCGCCGAAGTGGAGCGCGTCCTGGCGGAGGTGCGGGCCGCGGCGTCCGACGCGGCGGACGAGCGCGTCCGCGCCGCGCGTCGAGCCCTCGAGACGGGTGCCCAGTCGCATGCCGCGGCCTTGACCGAGTTGGAGCGTCCGGAGCGCCGCGCGGATGCCCAGCCGGTCTCCCGCGATCCGCTGCAGGTGGGCGATGTCGTGCTCGTCGAGACGCTGGGTGGCAAGCCCGGCCGCTTGGTGGAGATCCGTGGCGCGGACGGGATCGTCACCGTCGGTGGGCTCAAGCTCACGGTGCCGCTCCGTACGCTGCAGCGCACCAACGACGCACTCCCGAAGGGCGCGATCCGCGTCCCCGTCATGGGTGATGCGCCAGAGCTGATCGCTCGGACCGAAGTGGACCTGCGCGGCCATCGCCCCACCGAGATCGATGATCCGCTCTACATGGCCATCGATGCGGCCGTGTCGGCCGATCTCAAGTCGCTCCGCATCATCCACGGGAAGGGCACGGGTGCCCTGCGTGAGCGCGTCGCGGAGTTGCTGAAGAAGGACGTGCGCGTGGCGACGTTCCGCTTAGGCGCGTGGAACGAGGGAGGCGCGGGCGTGACGGTCGCGGAGTTCGCATGATCGCCGACGAAGTCGTCGAACAAGTCCAGGACGCGGCGGACATCGTCGCCATCGTGAGTGAGCATGTGAAGCTCAAGCGCGTGGGCGGCTCGTGGCGTGGTCCGTGCCCGTTCCACTCGGGCAAGGGCGACAATTTCTCCGTGCTGCCCGGCAAGGGCTTCCGCTGTTTCGTGTGCGGCGAAACGGGCTCGGTGTTCACCTTCGTGCAGAAGCACTTGGGCATGGACTTCGTGGAGGCCGTGAAGTTGGTGGGCGAGAAGTCGGGGATCGTCGTCGAGGAAGTGCAGCGCCGCAAGGAAGGGCCTGATCCACGCACGCCGTTGTGGGAAGTGGTGGGTGCGACCCTCGAGTACTTCGAGCGGATGCTGTGGGAGGACGACGAAGGCCAGACGGCGCGCACCTATCTCGCACAGCGCGGCATCACGCGCGAAGTCGCCGACCGCTTCCACTTGGGTTATGCGCCCAAGGCGATCGGAGCGCTACGTCGGCACCTGGAGGTGCTCGGCTTCGACATCGCGCGCCAGATCGAAGCGGGGGTGCAGATCATCCGTGAGCCGGGTGATGAACCACGGCCGCGCTTCCGCGGGCGGTTGATGTTCCCCATCCACGATCCGCGCGGCAACGCGGTGGGGTTCGGGGGACGGTCCATCGATGGGGCCGAGCCCAAGTATCTCAATTCGTCCGAGAGTCCGATCTTCCACAAGGGGCAGCTGCTCTATAACCTGCACGCCGCGCGCCATCCGATCCGGAAGGCCGAGCGCGTGCTGGTGGTGGAGGGCTACTTCGATGTGGTGCGTACGGTGGCCGCGGGCATCGAAGAAGTGGTCGCCCCGCTCGGGACCGCGCTCACCATCGAGCAAGCGCAGCTCATGCGGCGCTATTCGAACAACGTGTTCCTCCTCTACGACTCGGATCAAGCGGGCCTCAAGGCCACGTTCCGCTCGGGCGACGTGTTACTGCACGAGGGCGCCGCGGTGCGCGTGGTCTCGCTGCCTGAGGGTGATGACCCCGATACGTTCGTGGCCAAGCAGGGTGCCGCCGGATTGGAACATGAGTTACGCAAGGCCGTGGATGTGTTCGATCGCAAGCTGCAGTTGCTGGAGCGTGGCGGCTGGTTCGCGGATCTGCATAAGGCGCGCAAAGCGATCGACCGGTTGTTGCCCACCATCCGCGCCGCTGTCGATCCGCTGACGCGGGACCTGTACTTGTCACGCGCCGCGCAGGTGTCGCAGGTCGACCGCGAGACGTTGGCCCGTGAGGCGGCGGCGATGCCCGATCCCATCGCCCCGCCGCCGCCGTCGTTCGGCGAGCCGATGGATCCGGGACCGCGCGAGGAGGGCCGCCCCATCGGCCGCACCCGTGGTCGGCCGACGGTCCGCGTGGGCGCCGATGCGGAGCGCATGTTGCTGCGGGCCATGCTCCTCTTCCGCGGCCGATTGAACGATATCACCACCCGTCTGGATCGCATCGAGAGTGAGGCGCTGGACGCGGGCCTCAGCGATCTCAATGGCGGCGAGGCGGTCACCTTCCGTGATGCGACGCTCCGCGAGATCCACAGTGCCCTCGTCGATGCGGGGGCCGATGTCGGTATCGAGCAATTGGCCGAGGCGATCCCGGAGCCCATGGTCCCGGCGCTCGAGGAGCTGACGGCCAACGCCGAGGAGTTCGTGAACCTCGAGACCATCGTCGAGGACAACCTCATCACGCTGGAGATCCGCTGGCGGGACGAGCTCCGGACCAAACTGTGGGAGGGGCGCGCCGAGCTGGATACGGCCGGGTTCGCGGCCCTCACCCAACAGCGGGACCGCCTGAAGCGCGAGATCATGACGTTGCAGGCGCGTCGCGGAAAGCGTGCTGTAGGTTAGATTTCTCCTTGGTTGCCGCGGTGCTGTTCTGCCGCCGAACTCCTCAGCCCTTCCACCACATCGCGATCCCGTGACTCCCGATATCACCGCGCTCCTCGCTCTGCAGGAACAGGATGAAGTGCTCGACGCCATCGAGGCGCGGCTCGACGCCCTTGCTCCCCGCGAGGCCGAGCTCGAGAAGCGGATCCGGGTGGCGCAGGACGGGGCCGACCGCGCCGCACAGGCGGTCGCCACCGACGAACAGCGTCAGGCCTTCCTCCGCGACAAGGTCGCCGAGCACAAGGCGATGTTGGAGCACAATCAGGCGCAGTTCGATCAGGTCAAGACGATGCGCGCGGCCACGGCCGCCGCGTCGCAGTTGGAGCAGATCCGTCGCGTGCTCGCCGATGAGGAGAGCGATCTGGTGACGGTCGCTCGCCGTCTCCAGGATCTGCGTGCCGTCGCGGAGTCGGCCGCGGCGTCGGTGGCCCATGTGACGGCGGAGCAGGCCGAGGCGCGCGAGTCCATCGCGGCCGAGCGTGGGACGATCGCGGCGGAGAAGGACCAGGCCATGGGGGAGCGCACGTCGCGCACCAGCGCGGTCTCGCGCCCGGTGCTGCAGAAATACGAGCGGATCCGCGTCAAGAAGCGGCGCCGGGCGGTCTATCCGTTGTCGACGGGTGCGTGCAGCGCGTGTGATACCGCGATCCCGGTGCAGCGTCGGCTCACGATGCAGGCCACGGGCACGATCGAGCTGTGCGAGGGATGCGGCGTTCTTCTGTACGCGCCCGCGCCCGTTTGATGTTGCGCGCCGAGCTGGCGCGCGTATCGTAGTGTCCGTGTCCGCAACGCTTCCGCTCCGTCGTCCTGCCGCGCGGTGGGTCACCGCTCCCGCGGCGCCTGCCGACGCGGTCCGTCTGCTCGGCGACGCGCTGTCGTTGCCGCCCGTGTTGTGCGAGCTCGTGGCCGCGCGCGGGTTCGGGGAGGCGGAGCAGGCCAAACGCTTCCTCCGCCCGTCGCTCGATGACCTGCCGCCCGCCAGCGCGATGCTCGGGCTCGCGGTGGCGGTGGAGCGGATCGGGGCCGCGATCGACCGCGGCGAGACCATCCTCGTCCACGGCGACTACGACGTGGACGGCATGACGTCCACCGCACTCCTGACTCGCGTGCTCCGCGCCCTCGGGGCGCGCGTGATCCCGTTCGTCCCCTACCGCATCACCGATGGCTACGATCTCGGGGACGCGGGCGTGGAGGCCGCCGTGGCCGGTGGGGCGAGCCTCGTGGTCACCTGCGACTGTGGCACGAGCGCCGTGGCCCCGGTGGCCACGCTCCGGCGGCACGGGATCGATGTGATCATCACGGATCACCACTTGCCGGGTAGTGCGCTCCCCGAGGCGGTGGCGGTGCTCAATCCGCGGCAACCGGGCTGTGAGTATCCCGACAAGGATCTCGTGGCCGCCGGGGTGATCTTCAAGCTGGCGTTGGCCTTGTGCGATGCGCGGGGCGCGTCGCGCAATCTGGCGCTGAACCTGCTCGATCTCGTCGCGCTCGCCACCATTGCTGATGTCGCGCCGCTCCGCGGAGAGAATCGCATCCTCGTGCGTTATGGGCTCAAGTTGCTCGCGCAGTCCAAGGTGCCGGGATTGCGGGCGCTCATCCGCGCGGCCGCCCTCGATGCGAAGGAGCTGACCGCCGGTCGCGTCGGGTTCATCCTCGCCCCGCGCCTCAATGCGGCGGGGCGGATCGGTCGGGCGCAGCGAGGCGTTGAGCTCTTGCTCACCGACGATGACGGCGAGGCCAACGGCATCGCCCGCGAACTCGAAGAGCAGAACCGCAAACGCCAAGAGCTCGATCGCGCGACGCTCGACGCGGCGCGCCGACAGCTCGACACCATCGACATGGGCCGCACCTACGGGCTCGTGATCGCCGGGGAGGGGTGGCACCCGGGCGTGATCGGGATCGTCGCCTCCCGCATCGTCGAAGAGACGGGACGCCCGGCCGTGCTCGTCGCCGTGGCGGATGGCGTGGGGAAGGGGTCCGGTCGCTCGATCAGCGGGTTCGATCTCCACGGCGCGCTGCACGAATGCCGCGATCTCTTCCAGCGCTTCGGCGGACACCGCGCCGCCGCGGGCGTGACGATGGATGCGGCGAACATGGACCGCTTCAAGGAGCGCTTCGCCGAGGTCGCCGCCACACGACTCTCGCCGGATGATCTCGTGCCGGAGCTGCGGCTCGATCTGGCGCTCGACCTCGGCGACGCCACCGAGCAGTTCCTGTCGCTGCTACGGCACTGCGAACCGTTCGGCGTGGGGAATCCGGCGCCCGTGTTCGTCGCGCGGGGCATTCGCGCTGACAGCACGCCACGGAAGGTCGGAGAGAACGGCCTCAAGCTGCGCCTGACCGATGACCACGCGGCGCTCGACGCGATCGGCTGGGACTTGGCGGCCCGCGCCAAGTCGGTGCGCTGGACCGCACCCTTCGATGTCGCGTTCCGGTTGGAGCGCGATGAGTGGAACGGCCAGCAGCGCATCCAAGCGCGCGTCGCCGACGTGCGACAGTAGCGTGCGGATCGTCGCTGGGATCTGGCGTGGGCGACAGATCGCCGTTCCGGCGGGCCCCGTACGCCCCACGGCCGACCGGGTCCGCGAAGCATGGATGAGCATCGTGACCCCGCGACTCGGCGAGGCCCGGGTCGCGGATCTCTGCGCCGGGTCGGGCGCGCTCGGCCTCGAGGCCCTCTCGCGGGGCGCCGCCCACGCCTCGTTCGTCGAGGATAACGCGACCGTGCGCCGGATCCTCGCTGAGAACATCGCGCGTCTGGGCGCTGGAGAGCGGGCGACCGTCGTGCCGCAGGACGTCATCCGGTTCGTCGCGTCGCTCTCGGCCGGCGCGTTCGATGTGGCCTTCGTGGATCCCCCGTATGCGTCACCTCTGGCCGCGCAGATCGTCGAACAGTGGATGCGGGTGCCCTTCGCGACCCACCTCAGCGTCGAGCATGCGGCCAAGGACACCCTCCCGGGTGCTGGCGACACGCGGCGCTACGGGACCACCGCCATTACCTTCTACAGCGTCGCCGACCCCTCCGCCTGATGCGCACCGCCATCTACGCCGGCAGTTTCGATCCGCTCACGAACGGACACGCAGACCTCATTCGCCGCAGCTTGGCGTTCGTGGATCGGCTCGTCGTGGGTGTGCTCAACAACCTGACCAAGACGCCGCTGTTCACCGTCGAGGAGCGCCAAGCGATGATCCGCGAGGCGATCAACGATCCACGCGTCGAGGTGACGATGTTCCGCGGCCTCCTCGTGGACTTCGCGCGTGAAGTGGACGCGTCACTCGTCATTCGCGGGCTGCGGGTCGTGGCCGACTTCGACTACGAGATGCAGATGGCGTTGATGAACCGGCATCTCGATGCGGGACTCGAAACGGTCTTCATGGTGCCGTCGCTGGAGACCACCTTCGTGAGCTCGTCGCTCGTGAAACAAGTGGCGCAGTTCGGAGGCGATGTGAGCGCCCTCGTGCCGCCCAACGTGGTCACGGCCTTGGGTACGCGGTTCCGCGACGCGTGACCTTCCTCGCGTCGGTCTGTGCGCGGGCCAAGGCGCGGCCGCAGCGCCTCGCCCTCGCCGAGTCCGGTGATCCGCGCGTGCTCGACGCGGCCGTGCGCATGGCGGCCATGGGCGTGGCCGAGCCGGTGTTGGTGCTCGATCCGTCCGACCCGAGTCGGCACGCCGAGATCCGGGCCTCGGGCCTCGAGGTCGTGGACCCCGGCACTGACCCACGCGGCGCGGAGATCGCGGCTCGGCTGTTGGCGCGGCGTGCGTCGAGCGGGCTGACGGCGACGGGCGCCGCGGAGCTGGCACGGGATCCGCTGTTCTTCGCCACCGGGCTCCTCGCCCTCGGGGCCGTCGGCGGCTCGGTGGCGGGCGCCGTCC
>JBEIVF010000083.1:0-8107 GCA_040374005.1 Gemmatimonadaceae bacterium
CGGCCACCGCGTTCGCCCACTTGGACGCCACGGTCGTGCTCTCGCGGAAGATCTCCGAGCTGGGCATCTACCCCGCCGTCGATCCGCTCGACTCCACGTCGCGCATCTTGGATCCGCAGTACATCGGCGAGCGTCACTACAACGCTGCGTCGCAGACGCAGCGCATCCTGCAGCGCTACAAGGAGCTCCAGGACATCATCGCCATCTTGGGTATGGACGAGCTCTCGGAAGACGACAAGAAGATCGTCGGCCGCGCGCGTCGCTTGCAGCGCTTCATGTCGCAGCCGTTCCATGTGGCCGAGCAGTTCACGGGTCGTCCCGGCAAGTTCGTGAAGTTGGCCGACACGATCGAGTCGTTCGAGCGCATCTGCGCCGGTGAGTACGATCACCTGCCCGAGCAGGCGTTCTTCATGGCCGGCACGGTCGAGGACGTGGAAGTGAACGCGAAGGAGCTCGCGAAGTCATGAGCATCCTCACGGTGGCCGTGGTCTCGCCCGAGAAGACCGTGTACGAGGGGACGGCGCAGTCGGTCGTCGCGCCCGCGTACGATGGTGAGGTCGGCATCATGCCGGGTCACGCCCCGCTGTTGACGCTCCTCGGCGAAGGCACGCTGCGCATCGGCAACGATGTGAAGTTCAAGGTGACGGGCGGCTTCATGCAGGTCGCCGACAACCAAGTGCGCGTGGTGACGGAGTCAGCCGAGTAAGGCGAGGCCGGGAGGTCGTGGTAGTGCTCGAAGGGCCCTCCCGCACGCGCGAGGGCCCTTCGCACGTCTCATCCCGTGCTTCTCGTGCCCCTCTCGTGTCGTGGATCGTCTGCGAAAGAGCGGTGTATTCCCCGCCAGTCCTCCCACAATTCCCGACATACCATGCGCCGACCCCACTCGTACCTCTCGTGCTCTCTCGTGCTTCTCGTGCTCCTCTCGAGCGCAGCGAGTGCGCAGTTCTATTCGTACCCAGCCTTTCAGCTTCCGGAGATCGCGACCCGTGACTTCAACTTCGCGGTCGCTGACGCGGGCCGTGCGGGCACATCGCTCCTCGTCCAGTGGCGTGAAGGGATCAGCGCCCGTCAGGAACTGCGTCTCGACGCGGGGATCGCCGATGTGGACGGTCCGGGGGCCTCGACGCGCCTCATCTTGGGCGGGAGCTGGGCCTACCAGCTCCATAACGGCTCCTCTGACGTTCCGTTGGCCCTGCAGCTGACGCTAGGCGCTGGTGGGTCCTTCGGGGACGGGCAGTCGCTCCTGCGCGTACCGGTGGGCCTGAGCGTGGGTCATCGTTTTGCGCTAGAGGGCGGGATTTCGATCACGCCGTTCGCGCATCCGCGCCTCTCGCTGGACCGGTGTTCGTCGTGCGGCCCGGGTGGCGATGCGGATACGGATCTGGGCGTGGACGTGGATCTGGGGGTCGATGTTCGGGTGTCGCCGGTGATCGCGTTTCGCGCCGCGCTCCTTCTAGGGGGGTCTGATTTCCACGGGAAGCGCGACGCGGTGGGTCTGGGATTGGTGTGGACGCCGCCGTCGTTGCGGTAGCAGTTCGGGTTTTTGTCGGTGGGTAGTACTTACATTATATAGTGTCTTATACGGCCGTTATCCCGAAATGGATGGCGGCCGTAATCATTTCCTAATGTGACGCAGTTGGGAAACGCGAGGTACGACGGAAGCAAGGGGGAATGCCCCTCGGATATTCCTTCTTGACACAGTAGTGACGAGGATAGACTTTCTACCTCGTCAAGCACCTACGGGTGACTCCGGTCACTCGCGGCGGTGGGACCATCGAGGTGGGCGCGCTCTCAGCGGGCCCTGCCTTTGGTGGTTTTCATCGCAAGCATCCCATGTTCGATGTCGCGCTCGGCCTCTCGCACCTCGGCGGGACCAAGACGACCTCGGTCCGGAAGCGAAATACCCCTGCGGAGGGAATCGGACCCATGCGGAGTTGGCGTCAACTCGGCCTCACGTTGCTGGTCGCACTCGCGGCCCTCGGAGCGCCCCGCCTCTTAGAGGCGCAGACAGGATCAGTCACCGGCGTCGTGTCCGACAGGGACACGAAACAGCCGATCGAAGGAGCGACGGTGCTCCTTCAGGGCACCCAGTTGGGTGCCGTCACCCTCGCCAATGGGCGATACACGATCCTGGGCGTTCCCCCGGGGACCTACACGGTCACCGCCCGTCGTATCGGGTACGGGACGATCGAGGTCACGAACGTTCAGGTCCGCATCGACGTGCGGCGCGATCAGAACTTCGAGCTCTCGGCGTCGCAGACGCTCTCGACGGTGACCATCGTGGCGCCGCCGGTGCCGCTCGTCGAGAAGGGGACGGTTGGTTCGACCACCACCATCACCTCGGAGCAGATCCAGGCGTTGCCGGTGACGAGCATCAACGAAGTCTTGGCCCTGCAGCAAGGGTTCCAAGAGACGCCGGCGAACACCAATCTGTTGTCCCTCGCTGAGGAGCGCCGGTCGACGGTCGCTCCGGTTCGCGTGCGCGGCAGCCGCGGTGGCTCGACGGTCTCGTTGGTGGACGGTATCCCGGTCATCAACCCGCTGTTCGGCTCCAACGCGATCAACCTGAACGCCCTCGCGGTCGCGCAGGTCGACTTCACGCGTGGCTACATGGAACCGCAGTACGGCAACGGCCTGGCCGGCGTGATCAACAACGCCGTCCGTGAGGGCGGTGAGCGCTTCCAGGGTTCCATCGACTATCAGACGTCGGCCATCCCGGGTCTCCTCGGGTCGGTGCCGGATGAGCTCCAGGGCTCGCACCTCTTCCGCGGTTACATCTCTGGTCCGATCCCGGGCACGGCGAACAAGCTTCGCTATGCGCTCTCTGGTCAGGTCCAGTCGCAGAAGACGAACGTGCAGCTGTTCGACAACGACGTCTCGCGCTTCAATGCGCCGGCGACGGAAGGCATCCCGCGTACGGGCTCGCCGCAGACGCTCGACCTCGAGCAGGGCTGGCGCGCGTTCGGCGGCACGAACAACCTCCAGGTCGTTGGTAAGCTGACCTGGTTGGCCACGCCGACCACCAAGCTCTCCGTCTCGTTCATCGACGAAGCGCGTTCCAACCAGTCGTACGACCGCCGCTACTTGCTCAACTATGGTGGCGATCCGTGGTCGCGCGTCAACAACCTGATGGACTCCCTCGGCGTGCGGACCTCGCGGAACTTCGCGAACGTCTTGCAGTCCTCGGTTCGCTCCGAGGCGCAGCTCCTCGCCGCGAGCTGGGTGCAGCAGATCGGCCGCTCCAACTTCTCTATGCGCGTCGGCCAGCAGGAATTCCTCCGCAACACCTGCTCGGTCTGGCAGGGTGTCTGCATCGGCAACCGCTACTGGGAAGGCAACTTCACCGAGTCGTTCAAGACCCCGTTCGGCAGCCCGGCCTCGTCCGGCTTCCCGTACGGCGGCACGGACCTCTTCTACGGCGGCGAGCAGTACACGGTGACGTCCATCCGCTCCGACTTCCAGTCGCAGGTGACGGACCACCATAACCTGCAGGCCGGCGCCTCGTACACGATGAACGATATCGTGTACAAGGAAGCTCGCGGCATCGACGGTAACTCTGGTCAGGCCGCCGTGGTCAACCAGGTGTACCGCGCCAAGCCGATCGAGGTCTCCACCTACCTCCAGGATCGTATCGAGTACGACTTCCTCACGATCCGCTTGGGCCTCCGTTACGACTACGGTCTGGCGAAGGGCCGTGGCTTCACCGATCCGCTCAATTCAACGAACAACACCACGGCGCGTGAGGTCTGCAACGGCACGGCGCCTGGCATCAACACGACGCCGTTCACGTTCGAAGGCAAGACGGGCGTCCTCGCCTGCTTGCAGTCGACGCCGAACGCCGACAACAAGCCGTTCCTGCTCGACAGCGCCACCAAGCTCGCGCAGGTCGACGACTTCTCGGAGGCGAAGGCCCGCACGGCGTTCCAGCCGCGTATCGGTCTCTCGTTCCCGCTGACGGAAACGTCGCAGATGTTCTTCAACGCGGGCCGCTACGTCAAGAACCCGTCGTACCATGACGTGTACCGCAACTCGGGTGTCGGCACGGTCGCCGGTGACGAGGACCAGTTCTGTGCGGCCACGGCCACCAAGCCGGGCTCGACCGAGTGTCACCCGCCGCTGATCTTCAACAACCCGGACTTCATCGGCAACCCGAACCTGCTGCTCGAGCAGTCGACCTCGTATGAGCTCGGCTATGGCGCCGAGATCGGGAACTACGGCATCAACGTCTCGGTGTACAACCGCGACGAAGCCGGTCTGACGGGTATCCGCGTGAACGACGCGATCCAGGACATCGGGTCGACGTACAACGGCATCTCGCTCCCGCAGTACAGCACCACGGTCAATCAGGACTTCCTGACGGCCCGTGGTATCGAGGTGCAGTTCCGCAAGCGCTTGGTCAACCGCTGGTCGTACGACCTCAACTACGGTTGGATGCGTGTGACCGAGAACTCGCCGCCCCCCGATCGCGCCTTCGAGGCGGTCGAGGCCGGTGAAGTCGCGACCGGGACGACCTTCCGTGAGCTGACGTCGGCCGCCGACCGTGGCCACACGTTCAACGCGTCGTTGACGTATGCCTTCGGTCGCAACGACATCCCGAACTTCCGTGGTGCCTCGGCGCTCCGCAACACGCGCTTCTCGCTGACGTACTCGTTGGCGCAGGGCGGTGTCTACACGCCGATCCGCAACTTCGCGATCTCGGGTGTCGTCAACCAGCTGTCGGCCTCGGAGCAGAACACGGGCCGTGGCCCGTCGACGCAGACGGCGAACATCCAGATCCAGAAGGACTTGCAGGTCGGCCCGATGCGCTACGGCGCGTTCATCCGTATCTCCAATGCCTTCAACATCGTGAACTGCCAGCAGGTGTTCCCGAACACGGGTAACTGCAACTCTGGCGTGCGCGAGTTCAGTCAGCGTCGCGAAGGCAATTCTACCGGTACCTCCTCGACCGCCCTTGACCAGCCGGAGTTCCGCAGCCAGACGCGGCGCTACTTCACTGGCCTGACGATCACCTTCTGACGGCACTCTGATGCATCTCACTGACCACACGGCCGCGGGAACTCGCGGCCGCCTCGGGTTCGCCGCCCTCGCACTGCTCGCTGCTGGCATGCTGCTCGTCAGCGCACCAGCGGACGCGCAGCGCCGATCGGGCGGAGTCGAACTCCAGACGACGATCCTTGATGAACAGGGCCGGAGTCAACAGCTTCCGACCCAGAACGGCGGGTTCAATCTCTTCGCCGAAGAAGACATCGCCGGTACGTCGCTCCGTCTGAGCGGCGGCTTCCGCTTCCCGTACATCAACGAAGGCGGCCTGTGCCCCTTCGCTGGTACCTCGGGTGACATCTTCAACACCAGCTGCGCCAACTTCCCTGGCGCCGGCAATCCGTTCTTCCATGTGACGGCGCACTGGGGCACGGGCCTCTCCACGTATCGCAAGATTCGTGCGGTCCACCCCAATGTGGCTGACATGCGTCCGCCGGTCGGCTACTCGACCCCGTGGCGTATCACGTCCATCGCCCCGGTCACGCGTCGCCTCGGCGCCGCGGACGGCCAGTTCGGCCGTCTCTTCGCCGGCGTGACGTCGGCGAACGGCGAAGGCTGCCGCGATTTCTCGGGTGTATCGGGCGCGGGCCTCCCGGCCAATTTCACCCTGACCGCCTCGCTCGACTGTCCCCCGACGTGGGCCGGCAGTGGCTACGACGGTATCCGTCAGGTCCCCGACTCGGTGTGGCGTCAGCGCTTTGCCGCCGACCCGAACAACTTCGCGTGGGAAGACTGGCGTATCCCGAAGGCGCAGTACGAGACCTTCCCGTACTTGGGTAACAACTCCACGTACGGCCTGACGTCGGACTTCCCGCGTGAAGTCCTGCAGCGTACGGGTGGTGTGACGCCACGCGGCACGGGCCCGACGCAGGAGCGCGGCTATCCGCTGGGGATCGAGATCCGCGCGGACGCGTTCAAGTTCGATCGCCCGTCAGTCCGCAACGGTGTCTTCATCCGCTGGTTGGTCATCAACAGCTCCGAGAAGGTCTGGGGCCGTGGGATCGACTTCGATGACTTGATGATCGGCATCGATCCGGGTTGGATCGTGGGTGGTCAGGCGCCGAACATCTACATGGATCCGGGCAAGGGCATCTTCACGTCCGCGCCGGGTGGGCTGTCGGGTCAGTGCAACACGACGACGTATCCGCGGCGCGCGTTGCCGGGTGCGGCGCAGGCTTGCGATGGCAACACCGGCACGCCGTTCGTCTTCATTATGTTCCTGAAGTCGCCGTTCGGTGACCTCCGCAACAAGC
Source organism: Gemmatimonadaceae bacterium (assembly GCA_040374005.1). GTDB lineage: Bacteria > Gemmatimonadota > Gemmatimonadetes > Gemmatimonadales > Gemmatimonadaceae > DASRAP01. The sequence goes on from JBEIVF010000083.1 coordinate 6,294, forward strand.
AGTTCTCCGATCCGGCATCGCCGTTCTACAGGCCGACGCACCCGGATGCGGACGACACGATCATGTTCAACAACTATCGTAAGGGTGGGTTCAACGTCGGCGATCAGGCCTCGTACCGTCGGAGCGATCGTGCGCTGTACGGATACATGGCTGGTAACGAAGAAGCGTTCCTTGACGGTCGTTCGGTGCCGGAACTCATCGGCACGGGTGGCCCGGCTCGCCTGTGGTCGCTGTTCGCGTACGAAGGCACCGATGGCACGGACAACCCGAACAACGCGCGCTTCAACCGCTCCGTGCCCAGCGACATCCCGGGCGTCGGCAAGTGGGACTGGAACGACGACGGCATCCCCGACACGCTGAAGTTGCATTCGTGCGGCGTGCAGGGCTGCGCCAAGATCCTGGCCGACACCATCGCCGGCGGATTCTCGTCGGACAACGGCGCGAACATCGGTAACTGGTTGGGCGTTGGCCCGATCCAACTCGACGCAGGCGACACCACGGAGTTCATCTTCTACTTCGGTGGCGCGGCGGCGGACACCATCCAGTTCTGGCGTCAGTACGAGAATACGATCAAGACATACTTCTCTGGCTACTCGGGCGCCTCGGCGTACCCGACGCCGACGATCCAGCCGTCGGACATCACGGTGAACTCCTCGTTCTTCCGTGACTCGGTGAGCGGCTCGCAGGCGGCAGAAGTGCGCATCCAGCTCAAGCTGCCGCTCGTGGCGCAGGATCTGTTCATCAAGGACGTCCTCGCGAAGCTCGAAGGCCCAGCAGGCGCGGCGATCCGTGCACTCAATCCTGGTATCGTCGAGAAGGTCCGTGGTCGTATGAGTCAGAACCTCGCGCAGGTCTTGGTCTTCAAGAGCTGTGACGCGGGTGTCTCGTGGACGCACCTCTCCGACTGTACGTCGGCCGTGGCGGCCTCGCAGACGCGCGACGAGGCGGGCATCCAAGTCGGCCTCGGCTGGCGTCCGCGGTCCATCATCACGGTGGACTCGGTGACTGGCGCGCTGTCCTCGAGCACGTTCTCTGAGACGGTGAACCCAGGGCGCACGTATCTGTACTCGGTGGTCACCAAGACTCGTTCGTTGCAGGACATCCGGATCGTGCTCAGCCAGACGATCGATGCCAGTGGCACAGTCACGGCACGCAAGGAAGGCACGTTGCAGGATGCGCTCGGTGTGGACGTGGATACGATCACGTCGCCGCTAACGGCGTCTGGTGGGCATACTGCGACGGTGTACGCACCGGCCTCTGTTCCGGCTGGCACGCGTTTCGCCGCGCTCGACACGGCCCGTACGCAGCAGGAAGTGGGTTCGGCGCTGGGTCGGAACCGTATCAACATGACGGTGCGTCTCCCGAACATCGACGGGACGTACAAGATGCGGTTCGGTAATCGCTTCATCATCACGCGCACGTTGGACACGCTGACCCGGGCGCGCACGACGCGTGTCGAGCGGCAGTCCGTGTACATGCGCGGTGTGACCGATCCGGCCCAGGCGCCGGTCGTCAATTTCGTGGCCGCGGCCGACACGTTCCAGTCCAACGACGATATCGTCAATGGCTCGTTCGTGGTCACGCCGTCGTCCACGCAGGCTCCGTTGCAGTTCCGTCTGACGCCGCGCTCCACCACGGGCTCGGTCCAGACGTTCGTGGACACCATCGCGCGCGCGGGCTTTGTCCTCGCCGAGGCGGGCACGAGCAGCAAGCCGCTGTACGTGGCATTCTCCACGATCTCCACGACCAGTGCGACCACGGGTGTGATGTACCGCTTCCGTGGAGCGGACTTCGTGCAGAACACGGGTCCGTTC
>JBEIVF010000226.1:0-3026 GCA_040374005.1 Gemmatimonadaceae bacterium
GAGGAGTAGCACGCTGCACCTTCAATGTCAAGGCGTGTGAACCAGGCCCGCTCTCCATGCGGCAGCATCGCTCAACACACCCGGATCACAGTAACTTCGATGCGTCGCCGAAAAAGCTGGCGTGCGCGAGGGCCATGTTTCTATCGTGTTGCTTCACCCGCTGCGCGAGAGTGAACGCAGTACCCGTGGTGACACGAACAGGCGCTTTTTGCAGTGACGAATGGCCCACTTTCGAGACTTCACAATCCGAAGGCGTGGGTAGCAGGTCGGAGTGGCTCTGTCAGTCACATTGACGCTCTCGGAGTCACATCCCCAGCGATGTCTATCGGAAGTCAGATTCGCGCGTCACGCGATTGGCTGTCCACTGGCCCAATTTCTCGCACACTGATTTGTCCTGGAGCAAGGCCGTTTCACATCACAGGCGAGTAGCGATCGCGAAGCTGGAGTACCGCCGTCCAGACAAGCCCCCAAGGCTCATCAGGATGACCGCTCACGAGGGGCTCAAGCCTGCCGCACCCCTCTTTACGGCTACCGACGCAGACTGAACACCAACGGCATCTCCACCCACTGACGCACGCGCATCCCGCGCACCTCGGCGGGCTTGAAGCGCATCCGCGGCACCGCACGCTCCACAGCACCGGAGAACAGCTCGTGCGTCGACGACACGATCGACAGCGAACCCGCCTCCGCGCGCCCCGTGTTGTCGATCACGAACCGAATGCGTACCGTGCCTTCGATGCCAGCATCACGAAGGAGCGGCGGGTAGTTGGGCGTGCCCGTGCCTGCGATCGCCATCGCGGCCTTCTCGACGGCATCGAGCGCGAACACACCGCCGATCCCGCCGGGGGGCAACGGCGTGCCGCCAACGATGCCATCGGGTGTGCCACCGGCCACACCGCCACGTCCGGTGAACTGCGCTTCGTCGGTCACCGCGCGCGACAGATCGACGGTCGGCAACACATCAGGGATCGCGATGGGCGACTGCAACACCGCGAAGCCCAGCGCGGGGCGCACCGCACTGGCGATCGCCGCGGGTGCTTGCGGCGCCGCGAGCGGCACGGGCTGCGGCGGCGCCACATACGTGATCGCTTCGTCGGGTGGTGACGACCGCGCCGTACTGATGTCGTGCGACGCCATCAGCGCCAGCGCGAGGATCGCGCTGTGGAAGATGACGGAGATGATGGTCCCGGTGGTGCTGCGTTCCGGGCGGGCGGGCGACTCGAGCAGGGTGGCGAACATCGGACACCTCGATTGAAGAGTTGCTCAATCGTACGCCGCGGTGATGAACCCTTCGTGACTGCTCGATGAACGTTCGATGAAACGTGGGTTAGGTGTTCGTGACGGGGCTTAGCGCCGCACGAACTTGGCGCGGCGCGTCGCGCCGTGGGCCAACCGCAGCGTGTCGGCGACGAGGCTGAACCATCCGCCCTCGCTGATGACGGTGCCGCAGCGGGCTTCGCGCTCCATCACGGTGGGCTCCAGGCACATCATGCGGGTGATGGCGACGGGAGCGGGGCTCAGGCCGACGGGGAGTTGAATGCCGGCCGAGCAGAGCGTGAGGTTGTGGCGGCATCAGCGACATAGCGATCCTCGGCCACGTAGTCGCCGGCGCCAAGCGCGGGGGGCTCCGCGACCCGATGCAGCGTGTGGCTCGCTGCCGGGGCGATGGGTGCGCCCTGCTGATCGAGGAGCGCGAGGGCCGGCTCCCCGCCGCGGGCGAACTGCTGTTCGATGGCGCTAGCGCCGGCGATGCTGAGCTGGTCGGGGGTGGCCATCCATCGAGCGAGGCGGTTGAACGTACCGTCGCCCTCAACGCGGGCACCTCGGCACCGGTCCTGGAGCTGCGCGGTGCCGTCGGGGTGGAGGACGATGGTGACGGGGTGCAGCGGGAATCTCCTCGACCGTACCCGGGCGGGGTAAGGGGCGAGCCAGCCGTTGGTCTGTCCGTCTTGCGCGAACGCCCCCCGCGCCCGAGAATTGGGCCGCGATGACGCTTCGATGACGCCGATGACGATGGTATCCTCGCGACTCAGAGCCTAGGGGCAGAGACAGGTGACCTTGCGAATTCAGACGATCGGCCAGATCACGTTGGAGTGCGGCGGGAAGCCGCTGAGCCCCAGCGCCACGGTGCTATTTGCGACCGCGCTGGTGTTGGGGGTTGAGCGCGGTCGACGGTTGCAGCGCGATTGGCTGCTAAACCTGTTGTGGCCGGGGACGGGAGCGGTGGATGCCCGGCACAACCTGCGGCAGATGCTGTACAAGCTGCGCCGATTGGGGTTGGCGGCCGCGGTCGATGGTGACGCGATCAGGGTGGCCCCGGACCAGGTGGAGCTGGACTATGAGGATGCGTCGGATGACGGTGACGCCGACGTCATGACCGCGCTCACGGCAACGGGGGGCGTCAAGGCGTTGCCGGGGTATACGCCTGGCTTCTCGGAGCCCTACACGGAGTGGCTCGACAGTCTGCGCGACCGGGTCGAGGGCACGGTGCGCCGACGGCTCATCGGTGCGATCGGTCGTGCGCGCTCACTTGGCGAGTGGGACCGCGTGGAGCCGCTCGCACGGAATCTACTGGCCGTGGACCCTCTGAACGAGGAAGCGACGCTGGCGATGGCGGAGACGCTGGCGATGCAAGGCGCGAAGGCAAAGGCGGTGCGGTTGTTGGATGCGTTTGTGGGGGAGGTGGGGGGGGATGGGTCTCGGATTGCGCTTCCAGCAAAGACGCTTCGGAGGAGAATCACAGCTGCGATTACGACAACTAGGGAGCTCGAGGGTGAAGCGAGGCGCCTTCTGGGGCGAGGGGAGGCTCAGCAATCCATTCGTCAAACGGTTGCGGCCGCGTTCAGTGGCGCCGGACAATCGATGCTCATGTACGGCGCTCCAGGATCGGGTAGAACACGGATGCTCGAAGAGGCATCTAATGCAGCCGCAATACGAGGAGCCTCGATAGCCTGGTTGGCCTCATCGCCGAGCGGAGACAGCGTCGACGGCAGTGCTCATCGTCGGCTCGCCTGCATACTACTAGA
>JBEIVF010000310.1:0-1712 GCA_040374005.1 Gemmatimonadaceae bacterium
CGTGGGCGCTGCAGCACGGCGCCGAACGGGCCGCCGGGCCGTGGTTGCTCGGCCTCGATGCCGACATCACGCCGCACGCGGGAGTCGCGGCCGCCGCCGTGGCCGCGGCCGAAGCCAATGGCTACGACGCCGTGAGCTTCTCGCCGCGCTTCGCGGGGCAAACGGCGCTCGAACGCTGGATCCAACCCGCGATCCTCACCACGCTGGTCTATCGCTTCGGGCCCGCCGGCGACGACACGCCGCCCGATCGCCTGATGGCCAACGGGCAGTGCTTCCTCATCAAGAAGGACGTACTCCTCGCGCACGGCGGCTACGAGCCCGTGAAGGCATCGTTCGCCGAAGACGTGAGCCTGGCGCGCCACCTCGCGCGCGCCGGCGCCCGGGTGGGCTTCCTCGACGGCAGTCAGTTGTACGATGTGCGCTCCTACGACTCCGCCGCGCAGATGTGGCGCGAGTGGGGCCGCAGCGTGGACTTGAAGGACGCGACGACGAAGCCGCAGCAGTGGCTCGACGTAGGGTTCTTGGTGCTGGTGCAGGGGTTGCCGCTCCCGTTACTCATCGCGGCCGCGACCGGCGTCGCGCTCGGCACACCGCTGCTGACCCTCAACGGGACGCTCCTCGCGCTGCGGTGGCTGATGACGTCGGCGCTCAGCGCGAGCTACGCGGAGCGCGGCGTGCCGTTCTGGTTGAGCCCGCTGGCGGATCCGTTGGCGGTGCTGCGGGTCGTGCTCAGTACGCTGCGGCGGCCGAAGGCGTGGCGGACTCGAGGGTACTAGGCGCTCTCGAACTGCAATTGCATAAGGAAGCAGAAGCACGAGAAGCACGAGTGGCACGAGAAGCACGAAAAAAAACACGGGTGGCAGGGTAAGAACCCGTGCCACCCGTGCTTCTCGTGCTTCTCGCCTAGAGTTGCTTCACTTCCGCGATGAGCTTCGAGAGGCTCCCCTTCGCGTCGCCGAACAGCATACTCGTCCGGTCCTTATAGAACAGGTCGTTCTCGATGCCCGCGAAGCCGGCGCTCATGCCGCGCTTCATCACGATGCAGTGCTTGGCCATGTCGGCGTTCAGGATCGGCATGCCATAGATCGGGGACGACGTATCGGTGCGCGCCGCGGGGTTCACGACGTCGTTGGCGCCGATCACGAGCGCCACATCCGCGCGGCCGAACTCGTCGTTGATCTGCTCCATCTCGTACAGCTTATCGTACGGGATGTTCGCTTCGGCCAACAGCACGTTCATGTGACCCGGCATACGGCCGGCCACCGGGTGGATCGCGTAGCGCACATCACCGCCGCGCTTCTCGATCAACTCGGCGAGCTCACGCACCTGGTGCTGCGCCTGCGCCACGGCCAAGCCGTAGCCCGGGATGATGATGACCAACTGCGCGTACGCCAGCTGCACCGCCGCGTCCTCCACGGATACCGACTTCACGGTGAGCCCTTCCGCGCTGCGGGCACCGCCCGCGGCCGTGGCGCCGAACGCGCCGAAGATCACGTTGCTCAGCGACCGGTTCATCGCGCGGCACATGATCTGCGACAGGATGATGCCCGACGAGCCGACCAACGCACCGGCCACGATCAGGATCGGGCTCTGGATCACGAAGCCCGTCATCGCCGCGGCGATGCCCGAGTACGAGTTGAGCAGCGAGATCACCACCGGCATGTCCGCGCCGCCGATCGGGAGCACCAAGCCCACGCCGATGATCAGCGACA
>JBEIVF010000180.1:0-4279 GCA_040374005.1 Gemmatimonadaceae bacterium
CGACCGGCAGCACGCCACGCACCAGGCGCAGCGAGCCATCGAGGCCGAGTTCTCCGATCACCACGAGCGACGAGAGACGCGCGGCATCGAGGACGCCGTGCGCCGCGAGCAAGGCCAGCGCGATGGGCAGGTCGAGCGCCGTACCGGATTTGGGCCGGTCGGCGGGACTGAGGTTGACCGTGACCTTCCGCGCCGGCAACGCATACCCCGCGTTGGCCAGCGCCGACATCACCCGTTCACGCGATTCCTTCACCGCGCCCGACGCGAGTCCCACGAGCGTGAACGAGGGAAGGCCCGACGCGACGTCCACTTCGACCGTGACGGCGTAGGCGTCGATCCCCACGACGGCCGCAGAGTTGATGGCAGCTAGCATACCCGAAGGTGGGGGCACGCCGCGCGAACACCGGTACCGGAGCATCGCCCCGCCCATCGTTCCGACGCCGCTGGCGGTCGCGCGCTCGGCGCGGTACTCTGGCCCCATGTTCGGACGCCAACAATACCAGATCGATCACCAGCAGGGTGCACACGTCGCGCGCGTCGCGATCCTGGGTGGGGGCGCCGGCAGGATCTGGGGCTATCTCGCGTTAGAGTCATGGCTGGTCGCGTTCGCCACCGGCGCCCGGACGCCGACCATCGGACTGATCGTCTCTGTCACCGTGACCGTCGGCAGTGCGAAGTGCGTGGGCCGCGCGTTAGGGGAGATGCGCAAGCTGATCGACCGCTGGCCGGAGACGCGAGAGGCGGCGCACGCGCGGGACGCACTCACGAGGATCAAGGAGCACGCTTCAGAGAAGCACGAGAAGCACGAGAAGCACGGGTGGGATACCAAACGGGGAGCGCATCCCTGCGCCCCCCTTCGTGCTACTCGTGCCCTCCCGTGCTTCTCGTGCCCTCTCGTGCTACTCGTGCTACTCGTGCTACTCGTGCTTCTCGTGCTACTGCGGCGTCGTCGCCGCCCTCGGTGACGCCGCCATCTGCTCGAGGTGCTCCCTCGCCCGTGCACAGATCTCATCCATGCTCGGCGTGTGCGCATACATCTGCAGCGCCCGCGCGCGGAGTTGCTCCATCGTCGGCAGGTGCGGCAGGGCGGGCATCGCCGGCAGGTGCGGCATGCTCGGCATCGCCGGCATCCGCCCCTTCATCAACTCCACCTCGGCCTGGAACGACGCGGCCAACTGGCGCGCCACCTTCTCGATCACGGCGCGGCCGAGCGGACGCTCGTTGCGCACCACTTCGACGGGTGGCTTGCCGAGGTCCCACACCAAGCCCATCCAGCTCATGGCCTTGAGCGCGTAGAACGTCGGATCGAACTCATACCACCGGAAACCCTGGCGGCACGAGCGCTGGTACGCGTGGTGGTTGTTGTGCCACCCCTCGCCCAGCGTGATGATGGCCAACCACCAGTTGTTGCGCGAGTCGTCGCCCGTCACATAGCGCGTGCCGCCGTGCACATGCGCCAGCGAGTTGATGAAGAACGTGCCGTGGTACAACAGCACCGTGCTCCAGAAGAAGCCGACGACCAACAGCTCCCAGCCGCCGATGGCCAGCAACGCCACCGCCAGCAAGAACGCAGGCATCTGCTCGAAGCGCTGGAGGAACATCAGCTCGGGATACTTCGCCAAGTCGGGCACCGCATCGATGTCGGTGGTGTCGTGCTTCTTGTCGAAGATCCACAGCATGTGCGAATACGCGAAGCTCCGCAGCACCGGCGAGTGCACATCCTCTTCGGTGTCCGAATGCCGATGATGATGGCGGTGGAGCGCCGCCCACCACAGAACGCTCTTCTGCGTCGACGTCTGCGCCAAGAACGCGAAGACGAACTGCATGAAGCGACTCGTCTTGAACGACCGATGCGAGAAGTACCGGTGATAGCCCGCCGTCACGCCGAACATCCGGACGACGTACAACGCGAGACACACCGCCACCGACGTCCAACTGACCCCGGTCCAGAGGGCCCCCACACAGGCCACGTGCACCAACACGAAGGCAATCGTGTTGGGATAGATGATGTCGTCGTGGAAATCAGACCCAACAGATGCCGCAGCGGTCACGAGCGCAGGTGCGAGAGGAGAGGAGACGGGCTCCGGCAATTTAACGGGCGCACTCAGTGCACATGGACCTGCTCGCCTCGAGCGATGCCCAGATGGTGCATCTGGTGGTGCCCCCCGGACGCCAGCCAGCCCACGAACCCGATCCCACGCACCTTCGCCACCGCGGCGGCATCCGTGGGGTCATTGGCCCGTAGTTTTACGGTGGTGACGCGCCCCGTCGGCGTCACCACCACGTCGTAGGGCAGCTCCGTCTTGGTCATCGCCGCGTGTCCGACAGCCATCCGTTGCACGGCGTCAGCCACGTCGCCCGGCCCACTCACCTCGAACTCCGCGCCCCCGTCGATCTCGCGCGTCACCACGGTGGCCTGCGTCACGACCATCTGCATGTCACGCAAGTGCTGGCGGAGGGCGTCGAGGTCCACGGTGGACCAGTCGGTCGTGGAGTCTGCCTCGAGGATCAACAGGATCTCCGAGATCGCGGCGAAGGCATCCTGACCGTACTCCGTGGGGAGCCCGGAGACGTGGAGTCCCGTGTCGTGCGACTCGTGCGCCGTGGCGGCGGGCGCATCCGGCTCACGACCGCGGAAGAGCAGCGGGATGCCAAGGACCAGGAGCAGGCCAAGGCCAAGGCCATACACCAGAAGGCGGTTCATAACGGAGCTCGTCAGTGGAGAAGGGTTGTGCTAATATACCCGCTCCACCCTCGTCCCCCCTGCCGACACCATGGCTGACTTCCCCGCCGCTGGTCATATCCTCTACGAGGTCCGTGGGAGCACCACGGATGTGGCGCTCGCGGACACCATCGAGACCTATCTGCGCGTCACGCATATCCCCGATGTGCTGGCCACCGGCTGCTTCGCGGGTGCCTATGTGTCGCGCCTCGACCCGTTCACGTTCCGCACCACCTACGTCGCGCACGATCAAGCGGCGCTTGATGAGTATTTCGCGCGGCACACGGCGCGGATGCGCACCGAGTTCGTCACGCGATTCGCGACCGGCGTGACACTCTCTCGCGAGGAGTGGATCGTCGCCGAACGGCTCCGGCCGGGCGCGTGATCGATCGCGTCGTGCTCGGCCTTGCGCTGCTCCTCGGCGCAGCGCCCCCGCCGGCGCTCACCGGCGTGTGGGAGGCCCAGCGGGTCAACCGACGCCCGCTCCCGATGAACGATCAGGTGGTCGGGGACGACGGCTTCACGCACGCCGTGCGACTCCAAGGCATGACGATCCGCCTGCGGCCCAACGGACGGTTCGTGGCCGCGCTCACTTACCGACGCGCCATCCTCGGTCGTGGGGAGAGGATCGACCAGGCGCGGTTGCAGAACGACACCTGGGTGGGCACCTACACGCAGCGCGGGTCGGCCCTACGATTCGTCCCCGAGAAGAACGGCGACCGGAAGGTCGAACCCTTCAATGGGGTGCTCAACGGCCGCCGCATCACCGTGGACTTCGACTACGACATCGTCACGCGCAAACGCTACGCGCTCGAGCTCGATCGCAACGACGCGATCTGGTAGTCGTTACCCGGTCGGCGTGCGGAGCCGCCGATAGTCGAGCCACACGAGGATCGCGCACGCGGTGATGGACACCGCCGAGATCGCGCACCACGGACAGAACGACTTGAGCACGACGAACTCGCCGTACTTGAGCCGCGCCGTGAACAGGAGCGCCGGCCCGATCAGCCCGATCAACAACGACGTGGGCCACGGCGCATCGGCGGTCTGCACCAACGCACCGGCCACCGCCACGACGAAGAGCAGCGCATAGCCGATGACGCCGATCAGCGCCACATCCACGCCCATGAACCAGCCGTAGCTCGACAGCTGCACATAGGCGCAGCCGCCTTCCGCGCCGCACGACAACGTTCCGGCCTTCCCGATCTTCCACAAATGGAGATACAGGGCCACGAGGGCGTTGACCAGCGCCAAGAACGCGATCGTGCGGCGGTAGATCACGGCTTGCCCTTCTGCTTCGTCTTCTTGGACTTCTTCTTCGCCTGCTTCTTGGCCTGCTGCGCGGCCTTCTTGGCCTTCTTCTTCTCGGCCTTGCGCTGCTTCTTGGTCGGCGCCAAGATGGTCCCGCGGCACTTCGGCGACCCACACAGGCAGGGGTAGCGCGCCTCGACCTCGGGGTCGTCAGCATCTTCGCGCTCGAACTGATAATCGTACGTCAGTTCCTGCCCGATGTTGATGTGCTTGATGGCCTCGATGAAGATGTGACCATCCTCATCC
>JBEIVF010000141.1:0-5429 GCA_040374005.1 Gemmatimonadaceae bacterium
CGTTCGTGGTCTTCGGCGATGGCGCGCTCACGGCCTGCACGCCGATCAGCGACGCGGACCTCGCGACGTATCTGATCACCTGCGTGGACGATCCGCGCCGGTGGGATCGGATCCTGCCGGTCGGTGGACCCGGGCCCGCGCTGACGCCACGGCAACAGGGGGACCTGCTCTTCGCGCTCGCGGGACGCCCAGCGCGGTTCACCCATGTGCCGGTGGCGCTGATGGATGCGATCGTGGCCGGGCTCAGCGCGCTCGCGCGGGTGATCCCGCCGCTGCGCGCGAAGGCCGAGTTCGCGCGCATCGGTCGGTACTATGCGACCGAATCGATGTTGGTGTGGGACGCGGCGCGCGGGCGCTACGATGCGGCGGCAACCCCGTCATTCGGCACGATGACGCTCAAGGAGCACTATGCGCAGCTCCTGCGTGGTGAGACGACCGACGATCGCGGCACGCACGCGGTGTTCTGACGCCGCCGCGACCGCGAGGGCTCAGGCCATCACCGGTCCGCGGTCGTACGGCAGCAGGACGGCCGGCCACGCGGCGGCCCTCGCGATTGGCGAGGACATGGTTGAGGAGCGTGGTCTTCCCGGCGCCGAGGAACCCCGACAGGACGGTGACAGGCAGCGAACGCGCGGCCATTGGAATCTCCATGACGGGGTATGCTTGATTATGATAAGTTATTATCATTATGTCAAGGGTATGTCTCGGGGAACCCTTTGGCCTCGCGGCACCTTAAGTTCATTACTTCATCACGCACCCCCTCTCCCACGACAGGACTCAGTACATGCATCGCAAGCTCGGAATGTTCGCGTTGGTCGCCTTGGCCGCCTGTGGCGGCGCGGCGCAGGATGAAGCGGCTACGCAGGCGGCGGCGGACTCCGCAGCGGCGGCCGCGGCGCCTGTTGTTCAGGACATCGTTGCCACCGCGGTCGCGGCGGGCACGTTCAACACCCTCGCGACGGCGCTGACGGCCGCTGGCCTGGTCGAGACGTTGCAGGGCCCGGGCCCGTTCACGGTGCTCGCGCCGACCGACGAAGCGTTCGCCAAGATCCCGGCGGCGGACCTCGAGAAGCTCCTGGCCAACAAGGAAGAGCTGACCAAGGTCCTCACGTACCACGTGATCGCCGGCAACGTCCCGTCGTCGACGGTGGTCACCCTCGCCGATGCGGCGACGGTCGAAGGTCGCAAGATCACGATCGCCGTCGTGGACGGAAAGGTCGTCATCAACGGCACGTCGACGGTCACGGCCACGGACATCGCGGCGTCGAACGGCGTGATCCACGTCATCGACACCGTCCTCCTCCCGCCGAAGCAGTCATCGGGTCATATTGCGTGGTGTGCACTCCACACCACGCAATCCCGATCCGCTCCACGGCGTCACGCTCCACGCCATGCTGGAGCATCTCGTCGGCCGTTACACCTGGCCCGGCCTCGGCGAACGGATCGCCATCCGGTGCTTCACGCACGAGCCGAGCATCAACTCGTCGCTGAAGTTCCTGCGTAAGACGCCCTGGGCGCGCGCGAAAGTCGAGTCGCTGTACCTGCACTCGATGCGACACCCCCGCAAGAGCGACCTCTCACCGGACGCGTCCTAACGCGTCACCCGCGTGCGCACGATGCTGTCGAGCGCCGGGAATTGCGCCGTCAGATACGCGTTGCCCTCGTTGAAGATGCGCGCTTGGTCGGGGCCATTGCCCATCGGAGCCCCCTCGCCGTAGCCGCTGTACAAGCGGTCCACGACCTCCATGCCGCGCACGACCTCCCCGAACGGCGCGAAGCCCATCATGTCGAGTTGCCCATTGTCCACGAGGTTGATGAACAACTGTGTGGAGCGCGAGTTGGGGCCGCCGGTGGCGAACACGACGGTGCCACGCCGGTTGGACTCGCGCGCAGGCTCGTCACGGAGTGAGCGGTCGAGCCACAGCTCGTCGAGCGCCGGGATGCCCGTGAGCCCGAACTGCACGACGAAGCCCGGCACCACACGGAAGAAGCGGCCGCCGCTGAAGAACTGGTTCTGGCTCAGCCAGTGGAACCGATCGGCCCCGAGCGGCGCCCAGTCGCGACGCACGCGGACATCGAACTCCCCCGCCGAGGTCTCGATGGTGACGACGAACGAGTCGGGGGCCGCCGACGCGAGCGCGACCGGGTCGGGCTCCCGCAGTGCGGCGGGGATGGCGGGCGTGGCGTCAGGCACACGGGGGCCCGAGCAGGCGCTGGCCACGAGCGCGAGGGCGAGGAGCAGGAAGCGAGTCATGCAGCAAACTTAGCGCCGGTGCGTGGCTCCCTCCGTGGCGGACGCGGGCGTAAACTTCGGCGTATGCTCCCCCCATCGCGCATCCTCGTCGTCGCCGCCACGGCCCGTGAGCTGGGCCCCGCTGGGGACTGGGACGCCGTGCTCTGTGGCGTGGGCCCCGTCGATGCGGCGGCGGCGACCGCGGCGGCGATCGCGCAGTTCCGTCCAGCGGCCATCGTGCATGTGGGGATCGCGGGCGCGCGGCACGCGGCGGGCATCGCCCCGCTGTCGATGGTGGTGGGCACCGAGTCGCGGTACTGCGACCTCGCCGTGCCGACGTCGTTCGCGCCCGCGGTGTTGCGCGGCGATGCGACCTTGCTCGCCGCGGTGCAGCGCGCGCACCCGACCGTGTTCGCACGGCCGATCGGCACCAGTGCGCGCGTAGGCGGGAGCGTGGATTGCGATGTCGAAGCGATGGAGGGGTTCGGCGTGCTCCGTGCGGCGCAGTTGGCGGGCATCCCCGCCGTCGAGGTGCGCTGTATCTCCAACGCGGTCGAGGAACGCGATCGCGCGCGCTGGCACTTCGAGGCGGCCTTCGCCGCGCTGATCGAGGCGACGCCGGCGATCGTCGCGGAGGTCGCACGATGCGGACGCTGACGTTCGGCTACTCGCCCTGCCCCAATGACACCTTCGCGTTCCATGCGCTGACGCACGGATTGATCGACGTGCCGTTCACCGTGGCGCCGGTGTTGCTCGACATCGAGGAGTTGAACCAACGGGCGCACACCGGGGCGTTCGATCTGACCAAGCTCAGCGTGGGCGCGTTCGCGGCAGTCGGTGATCGGTACCGCATGTTGTCGAGCGGTGCGGCGTTGGGACACGGGGTGGGGCCACTGGTGGTGGCGCGCACATCGATGACGTTGGCCGAGGCGGCGCAGGGCCGCATCGCCATTCCGGGCCGGGAGACGACCGCGTTCCGCCTCCTCCGCCTCGCCGCGCCCACGCTCGGCGCCGTCGTCGAGATGCGCTACGACCGGATCCTCGACGCGGTGCGTGACGGCGAGGTGGACGCGGGGCTGATCATCCACGAGAGCCGCTTCAGCTACGGCGAACACGGGCTGGTGAAGGTACGCGACCTCGGCGAGTGGTGGGAGGAGGATACGGGACTCCCGGTGCCACTGGCGGGCATCTGCGCTCGCGCCGATCTCGACGCGGCCACGGTGGCGGCCGCGACGTCGGCGATCCGCGCCTCCGTGCAGTACGCCTTCGATCATCCGGAGGCGAGCCGCGCGTACGTGCGGGCCCACGCGCAAGAGATGTCGGATGCCCATTGCGATGCGCACATCGCGCTGTATGTGAACGAATACTCGCTCGACGTAGGCGACGACGGGATGCGCGCGATCGCCCGTCTCGTCGCGTCGGCGCACGACTGACCCCCGCCATGCACACGCACGTCGTCCTGGTCCACCCGGACATCCACTGGAACACCGGCAATGCCGGGCGCACCTGCCTCGCGGCCGGGGCCACGCTCCATCTCATCGAGCCGCTGGGCTTCTCGCTCGACGACAAGGAAGTGAAGCGCGCCGGCCTCGACTACTGGCCGCATGTGGACCTGCACGTGTGGCCGGACTGGGAGACCTTCGCGGCGAAGATCCCGTCCTTGGGCGTCCCGTTCTTCTTTTCGAAGAAAGCGACACAGCTCCTCTGGGATGCGCCCCTCGCGCCGGCCGAAGGAACAGTGCTGATCTTCGGCGCGGAAACGACGGGGCTCCCCGAGGAGCTGCATGCGCGGTACGCGGACCGCTTCGTAGCGATGCCGATCCACTCGCCACACGTGCGATCGCTCAACTTGTCCAACAGTGTCGCGATCGCCGTGTACGAGGTGTTGCGGCAGCGCCGGGCTACTTGATCGGACTGCCCTTGTTCACCTGCGGGAGTCCCTCGCGCAGCCACTGCGGCGCGGGTTCGCCCTTGAGATGGTGATCGAAGAACTGCTTCATGCGGATGGTGAAGTCCTTCTGGTTGTCGCGGTTGGTGAGATTGTGCGCCTCACCCGGGTACGAGAGTAGGATACCCGGCTTGCCCGCCGCGCGGGCCGCGTTGAAGAACTGGAGCCCCTCCACATAGTCCACGGCGCCGTCCTCCGTGCCGTGCAGGATCATGAACGGCGTGGTGATCTTGTCCACGTGGAAGATCGGTGACTGCTCCATGTACAGCTTGGGATTGTTGAACGGCGTCACGTTCTTGCCCATGCGCACTTGGCCCACCGTGGTGATGCCCTGCTGCACGGTGCCGCTGCTCTTGTACAGCGTGTTGTAGAAGCTGATGAGGTTCGTCGGCGGCGCCCCGCTCACCACGGCGGCGAATAGGTTCGTCTGCGTGAGGATGAACGCCGACTGGTAGCCTGACCAGCTGTGCCCGTGCAGCCCGATCCGCTTCGGGTCCACGTAGCCCAATTCGATCACCTTCTTCACGGCGGCCGTCATGTTGTCCAGCGCACTCGTGCCGGGCCGGCCGATCTCGTACACCATATCGGGCTGGAACGTGAGATACCCGTTGCTGTTGTACGTGGAGAGCTGCGGACTGTTGCTGTAGCCCGGCTGCGAGAAGTTGTGGTGCGTGTTGGAGACGATCTCGTAGAACGACACGAGCATCGGGTACTTCTTGCCCGGCTCGTAGCCGGCCGGGAGCGCCAGCGTGCCTTGCAGCTTCTGCCCCTTCGAGTTGGTGTAGTCGATGAGCACCTTGCCGGCCGACCACGCATACTCCGCGGTGATCGGATTCGCATCGGTGAGCTGACGACGGTCCTGGAAGCGGCCGTTGGTCACCCACACGTTCGGATACTCGTCGAACTTCTGCTGCGTGTACAGCATGCGGTCGGTGGAGTCGGCCTTGATGATGCCGCCGATGTTGCGATCCTCCCACACGATCTGCTGCGGCTCGCTGCCCGCCGTCACCGTCCAGTAGCCGTACTTCTTAGAGCGCGTGCCGTACGCCGACATCGTGAGCGGCGTGCTGAGGTCCACGCCCACCGTGTCGCTGGTGCCGGCCCCACCACGGCCTCCGCCGCCGCCACCACCACCGAACGACGTGACGCGGAACTGGATCTGCTGCGCGCGGCCGACCCCACGCGTGAGGTTGGTCGCCTTGCTGCCGTTGAGTGGTACCGACCACACGTCGAACTTGTCATACAGCA
>JBEIVF010000051.1:0-10516 GCA_040374005.1 Gemmatimonadaceae bacterium
GGATTCAGCGAAGCGATACGCTGCGCGCGACCCGCGACGATCGTGTCGCCGAAGTCATCGAGATGCGTGGGAGCGTCCGTCGGCGTATCCGACGCCGGCGTCGCACACGCGACGACAGCAGCCAAGATGGCGGCGAACGGAACGAACCGGGTGGGAAGCACGAAGGGCACTCCTTTCCGACTCGCTCGCGAAAGGGTGCCCGTGTACGCCAACGTACGCCGCCGAGAATGGCGGATACGGGCGCCACCAGCCCTCCCCCGAGGGTCTGTAATGCGTGGCGCGGGCGGAGGGCGTCTCCTGGCTCCGGGCTGTACCGCTCGCCTTCCCAGTCGCGTGAGCGACCAGTGGCACTTCGAGCGGACATTGACTGCCCGTTACAGTGGCGGGGCCGCACCGGCATTGCACCGGATTTCCGTTTCCCCCGACCGCCGAATATCAGTTGTGAAGCGGAACCTAGAGCCGGTTGTCCCGTTCAGCAAGGATGTCCCCGAGCTGCGCCTTGAGGGCGGCGCGCTCGGACTGCCAGGCCGCGCGCGCTTCCGCGCTCGGATCGCGCTGCTTTTCGAACGTGGCGTCGAGGGCGGCGATCGCGGCCGCGACGGCCTCCGCCGGATCAGCGACCGTCCGTGCGACGCCGAACCCTGCCCCGCGCTGGCGCGTGACGGCGCGCAGCAAGCCGAGCAGGAGCGCGATGCCCGCCAGTCCGACGATGCCCACGACGTACAACGTGCGCAATGAGGCGCCGCCCGCGGGCACCGTGATCGTCACCACCGCGCCCGCGGGGACATCGTTGGCGAGGAAGCGCTGGAAGCCACGGCCGTCGAGCATCACCGAGGCCTGTGCGACGAGCCCGGCGCCGGTCACCGTGGCCGCCGGATCCTCCACCATCACCTCGAGCACGGTGGTCGTGTCGGGCACCGGTAGGGCCAAGGGGAATGCTGCGGCGGGGAGCAGATACGAGAACGAGATCTGTCGCAGCCCGGGTGAGAGCGGCGCGAACACTTGGACGGTGCCCTCGGCGAGCGCGATGGCATCGGGCGAGACATCGCCCTCACCGACGCGCAGATCACTCGCGCCCTGCGGCACGCGGACCGAGAAGCTGGGGCTTCGCTCGGAGGCCACGCGCGTGCGGCTGCCGGTGTTCTCGAGTTCGTAGATCTCGACGACGGTGCGGAGCTTGGTCGTATCCATCGCCGCCACGATCACATGGCGACCACGGATGGCGATGGGCACCGCCGCACTCGTCGTGTCGAAGACTTGCAGCAACGCGTCGTCGCCGGACACGTCCGCGCTGCGCAGCGGCGACGTGAAGTACGCCACCCCGGCATACACGGTGCTCGCGAAGTAGACCGCCCCGGTATCGCCGCGGGTGGCGAAGCGGAACGCGTACGCCCCGCGCGCATCGGTGCGCATCGAGTCGAGCGCCCCCTGCGCGTCGCGGCCCACACGGTGCAGGATGACCCAGGCGCCGGGCACCCCGACGTCGCCATCCTCGGTCGCGCGTTCGACGCGTCCGCTCACGCGGCGCGCCTCTTGACTCAATGCCGGAGCGGCGAACACGAGGAGCGCGCCACAGCACGCGAGGAGACTACGGACGGAACTTGCCAAAATCTTCGGGGCGCAGACTCGCGAGATACCGCTGCAAGGCTTCAGCGGGCGGCTCGGTCACCGGGGGACGGAGCAACGGATCGTCCGTGGGCTCCAAGAAGGACAGCGGGAGGTCATCCTCCGTCTCGTCGTCGTCATCCACACTGGGATCGAGCGTGGCGTCGATCGGCAGGTCCGCCGCGGCCCGTTCGTCGGCCGTCGGCTCGAGCAGGAGCGCATCGTCCACATAGACGTTGACCCCGCAGCGTACGGCGATGGCGATCGCGTCGGAGGGCCGCGCATCTTCCATGAACCGCTTGCCGTTCAGGTCGAGCTGGAGCTCCGCGAAGAACGTACTGTCGTGCACAGACGTGACCGCGACATGGACGAGCGTGACGTCCAAGGTCTGGAAGAGCCCGCGGATGAGATCATGCGTCATCGGACGCTCGCGGCGCACCCCTTGGAGATGCGCCGCGATGGACTCCGCTTCGTTCCGTCCGATCCAGATGGGGAGGATGCGTTCGCCGTCGGCCTCTTGGAGCACGACGACGAACGAGTTGGAGCTACTGTCGAGCCCGAGGCGCGCGACGGTCACGCGGACCAGCGGAGCGCCCGGCTCGTCGTGCATCAGACCGTGAGGCCGGCCGCCTTGCGGAGCGCGGCGGCGCGATCGGTGCGCTCCCAAGTGAACAGCGTGACCTTTTGTCCGTGACGCTCCACGGTCTCCGGCGCGCGCCCGAAGTGCCCGTAGGCCGCGGTCTCGCTGTAGATCGGCTTCTGCAGTTCGAGATCTTCGATGATGGCGGCCGGCGTGAGGCGGAACACCGAACGCACGGCCTGCTCGAGGACATCGTCCGCCACGACACCCGTGCCGAACGAGTCCACGTACACCGAGACCGGTTCGGCCACACCGATCGCGTAGGCGAGCTGGACCTCCACACGCTTGGCGAGCTTGGCGGCCACGATGTTCTTGGCGACCCAGCGCGCCGCGTACGTCGCGGAGCGATCGACCTTGGACGGATCCTTGCCCGAGAACGCGCCGCCGCCGTGACGCCCCATGCCGCCGTACGTGTCGACGATGATCTTCCGACCCGTTAGCCCCGCATCACCCTGCGGACCCCCGACGACGAAGCGGCCGGTCGGATTGATGTGGTAGTTGATCTTCCCCGTGCGCATCGCGGCAGGGACGACCGGCTCGATCACGTGCTTGATGATGCCCGCATGGATCTCCTCGTTGCTCACGCCGTCGGCGTGCTGCGTCGAGATCACGACGGTATCGACGGCCACGGCGACGCCGTCCTCGTACACGACGGTCACCTGCGACTTGCCGTCGGGGCGCAGCCACGGGAGCGTGCCGTCCTTGCGCCGCGCCGCCAACGTGCGCGTGAGGCCGTGCGCGAGCGCGATCGGCAGCGGCATCAGCTCGGGGGTCTCATCGCTCGCATAGCCGAACATCATGCCTTGGTCGCCGGCCCCGCCCACATCGACGCCCTGTCCGATGTCACGCGACTGTTCGTCGATCGACGTCATCACGGCACACGTGATGTGATCGAAGCCGTACGAGGCATCGGTGTAGCCGATCCGCTGGATGGTCTCCCGCACGATCTTCGGCATGGGCACGTACGTCGTCGTCGTGATCTCGCCGAAGATAGTCGCGATGCCGGTGGTGACCATCGTCTCGCACGCCACGCGGGCGTGCGGATCCTTGGCCAGGATCGCGTCCAACACGGCGTCAGAGATCTGGTCGGCGACCTTATCCGGGTGGCCTTCGGTGACGGATTCCGACGTGAAGAGCAGACGACGCGGCATGCGGGATTGGTCTGGAGCGTGGACGAGCCACTGACAGCATCAGCGGTGAACGAACCCTAAGGATAGGCAGAGCACGGGAGGGGACACAACCCGCTTACGCCGGCAGGGCCACCTCAGCGGCGAGCGCCGCACGGAGGACCCGCTCGGACGCCTCCGCGGTCTTGGCCGCCATGGCCGCCTGCACCGCGGCTTGGGCGGCGGGCAGATGGATGCGCCGGATGGTCTGCTTCATGGGCAGCACAGCCCGAGCGCCCACACTGAGCTGACGCACACCCAGGCCCAAGAGCGCGAAGGCCATCACCGGCTCGGAGGCCATCTCGCCACACACGGCGACCTCGATGCCATTGGCGTCGGCGACGCCGACCACGCTCTGGATGAGCCGGAGCACGGCCGGATGCAGGGGCTGATACCGCGCGGCGAGCGCGGCATTGCCCCGGTCCACGGCCAAGGTGTACTGCGTGAGGTCATTGGAGCCGATGGAGAAGAAGTCGGCGGCCCCCACGAACGAGTCCGCGCTCACGGCCGCCGCAGGCGTCTCGATCATCACGCCGACCTTGAGGTCGGCCCGGTGCAGCACGCCGCGGGCCACCAACTCGGCCGTCGCCTCGGCGATGAGCTGGCGCGCCGCGCGCACCTCGTCCACCGAGGTGACCAGCGGGAGCATGATGCGCACATCCCCATGCACGGCCGCGCGCAGGAGCGCGCGCAGCTGCGTCTTGAAGAGCGCGGGCTCGTCGAGGCACATGCGGATCGCACGCCACCCGAGGAAGGGATTGGGCTCGTGCGGATAGCCGCCCACCGGCAACTTGTCGCCGCCGATATCGAAGGTCCGGATGATGACGGGGCGTCCATGGAACGCCTCGATCACCGCACGATACTCCGCGTACTGCTCCTCCTCGTCGGGCATGCTCGCGCGGCCCACGACCAGGAACTCGGTGCGCATGAGCCCCACCCCGTCCGCGCCCGAGGAGGCGGCCGCCGTGGCTTCTTCGGGCAGGTCCACATTGGCGCGCAACGTGATGGCGGTCCCATCGAGCGTCACCGCCTCCGCTGCGGTGAGATCGGCCAACGCGGCGTAGGCTTCCAACTCGGCGGCCGCCCGCGCCGTGGCCGCCGCGACTTCCGCATCCGTCGGTCCCACGAGGAGCATGCCGGTGCTGCCGTCGAGGATCACGCGTTCCCCACCCTGGAGCGCGGCGACCGCGCCGCGGAGCCCGACGATCGCGGGCAGTCCCAGCGAGCGCGCGAGGATCGCGACGTGCGAGGTCCGCGTGCCCTCTTCGGTGGCGATTGCAATGATGGCCTCGCGATCGAGCTGCACCGTCAGCGAGGGCGTGAGATCATGCGTGATGAGGATCGCATTCGCGCCCTTGCGCACATCCACGGGATCGTGATCGGGCAGCCCGAGCAGGATCGACAGCAACCGGATGTGGACGTCGGTGAGATCGCCCACGCGCTCGCGCAGCATCGCGTGCTGATGCCGCGCGAAGTGCTGCCGCCACTCGAGCATCACGAGATCCACCGCCTTCACGGCGGCGAAGTTCTGTGAGATCAGCTCCTCCATCTCGCCGCGCAGCTCGACATCCTCGAGGATGGAGATCTGCACATCGAAGATCGCGGCTTCCTCAGGGCCCGCATTCCGCTCGGCCCGTTCGCGCACGCGCCGCAACCGCTCCACCGCCGTTTGCATCGCGCCATGGAGTCGCGCACGCTCGGCGGGGATCTCGGCATCGGATACCGCGGGTACGTCGACCTCGGGCACCTCCCAGCGCAGGAGGTGCACGGTGCCCACCGCGGTGCCGGGCGACGCAGGAACGCCGCGGATCTGCCGATCCACGGTTACTGCCGCTCCCCGAACTTGCTGGCCACGAGTGCTGCGATGGCGTCGAGGGCCTCGATCGCATCGTCACCAGTGGCGCGCGCGACGATGGTCGACCCGCACTCGGCCGCGAGCATCATCACGCCCATGATGCTCTTGCCGTTGACCGTGAGGTCATCGCGCGAGAAGGTGATCTCGCTGCGGAAGCGCGAGGCGACTTTCACGAGTTCGGCGGCCGGGCGGGCATGCACGCCATTCTCGTTGAGGATGCGCAGAGGGCGTTCGACGGTCACGAGAGATACGAGTAGAGGACATAGACAGCGACACCGGCGAGCGCGGCGCGCCAGCCATCGATGCGACGCGCCACCAGCGCCGTCGCGACGGTCCACACCAACGCGACGACGAGCGCCGCAGCCAACGCGACCGGCCGGGCGCCCACCACGCGCGCGACCGCCAACGGGATGGCCACTCCCGCCAGCACCGCCATCACCCGCGCGATCACGACCGGCCCCTGCCGGAACACCGGCGACCCGAGGGTGGTCGCGATCCGGAGCCCTTCGCGCCAGCCGGCATCGAGCAACCACGCGCGCAGCGCCAGATGCCCGACGTTGTAGGATCCCACGAACACCACGAGCACGCCAACGGGACCGAGCCCGAGGCCATAGCCCATCAGTGCCACGAGCGAGCAGAGCGGTAACCACCCGGCCCAGACGAGTTGATCCCCCACGCTCCCCAGTGGCCCGCAACAGGCCCCGCGGAACCGATCGATGCGCTCGCCCTCCCCGTCCAACTCCGCACGCGCCAAGGCCCCCACGGCCAACGCGGCGAGATAGGGATGCGCGTTGAAATATCCGCTCTGCCGCGCGATCGCGGCGCGATAGGCCTCGCCGTCACGACCACCGGGCAGCAGTCGCAAGGCCGGCTCCACCGCGAACGCGATGCCGTTCCCCAGCATCGTCTCGTAGTTCCACGCGCCTTGGACCGCGAGGAGCCGGAGGAGCATCGCGAGCCGCGTCGACCACGGGAACGGACGGGGCGTCACAGCAGCCATGTGATCCCCAAGGCCATGCCGAACACGGCGAGCCCCTTCGCGGCGGATGTCCCACGCACCAACGTCCACATGGTCGCTGCCCCCAGCGCCGCGGTGAGGCCCGTGAGCACGGCACGCTCCGTCGTCGCGTTCCCCGACCACCCCGCCAAGATGACGGCCACGGCGGGGGGCAACACGACGAGCGCCACTCCCGTCACGAGTCCACCGCGCACGACGTCACTCACCAGCCCACCGATCTGCAATTGGTGCACCGCCCGCCCATCGCCGGCATCGAGCCGCGGCCGTAACGCCCGCGCGCGGCGCGCAGTGAGTTGCCGCATCCACACCATGGACTCGCCACTGAGATACGCCGCGAGCAGCGCCGCGAACACGGCGAGCGTGAGCGCGCCCGTGGGTGCGCTCGTGCCGCTCGCGAAGATCGTGGCGCCGACCACGGACGCGCTGCCCCACTCCGGATACCGTGACGCACCGAACGGGAGCGTGCCAAGCGCGATGAGCTCGAGGATGACCCCGAGGAGCAGCCCGCGCTCCGGATCGCCCGCCATCGCGCCCGCGACCGTCGCGGCCACGAGCGGGCGCGAGATCATGGCCTGCGGGAAGCTCACGACGTCGAGCCCCAGCACGGCACCGAGCAGGATCGCGGGGAGGTATTCCATCGTCAGCGCTCGCCGCGGCTCGCCAAGAGGGGCTCGAGGGCGATGGGCTCCGCGCTCGGGACATCCTGCGCCGTGACGGCGATGCCGCCCTGCGCGAGCGCGCGGAGCTCCTGCTCTTCCTCAGGCGTGAGGAAGATGTACCGGAGGCGTTCGATGCGACCGGGGCGATGATGCAAGCCGCCCACGTTCACCGTCTCGACGCGCCCGGACGCATCGGCCAGCCGGCGCATCGTGGCGATGTCGCCGGTGAGCAGGATGCCCGGCCGCTCATCGGCGAGGTAATCCGCGAGTTTGACCGCGGCCGATTCGACCGTGTCGAAGCAGATCTCCATCTCGGCAGGCACGCCCATCCGGTACAGATCCTGTTCCCAGTCGCTGGCCGCCACCGCGTCGTCCACCAACACGATGAACGCGATCTCGAGCGGCTGTCCCCAGCCGACGACGACCTGCCCATGGATGAGACGGTCGTCGATGCGGAACAGCTCAATCGACACGGGTCCCCTCCCACACGAGCAGATGCTCGCGCGCGCGCGCGGCCAAGTGCTCCGACGCCGGTGGCGGCTCCGCATTGTTGAGCACGAAGTCGAGGAGCAAGGGCAGACTCACACCGGCGACGATATCCACGTGCGGGAACTCTCGCTGCACGCGCCGTGCGGCCATGGTGCAACTGCCGGCCGGCAGGTCCGTGAAGATCACCTGCGCGTTCGTCTCGATCACCGCTTGCCGCAGCGCGGCGTGCACGCCGCCCGCATCGCGGTCGCGATTGGAGATCGCCACGAGTCGGTCGCCGCGCCCCGTGATCAGCGTGACGGCTTCGAGGAAGGCGCGGGCCAGATCGCCATGCGCCGCCACGACAGCGGGGCGCTCACTCATCGTCCTGCTCCAGATAGCGGTTGACATCCGCGGCTCGACGCATCTTGCCGATCAGCCGCTCATTGAACTGCTCGGCGGCATGCACCCCGCCACTGTACTTGAGCAGATGGTTCATCGCGATCACCTCCGCGATCACGGTGATGTTCTTCCCGGGATTGAGCGGGACCTTGATGTACGGGATGTCCACCTCGAGGATCGTCGTCGTGGACTCATCGAGCCCCGTGCGGTCCACCGCGGCGTTGGCATCCCACGGCTCGAGCCGCACGACCACCTCGACGCGCTTCTGCTGACGGACCGCGTGGATGCCGAAGATCGAGGGCACGTCGATGAGCCCAACGCCGCGGATCTCCATGAAATGCCGTTGCAGCTCGTGGCCGCGGCCCAGCAACACATCGTTGCCGCGGCGCTTGACCATCACGAGATCATCGGCGACCAAGCGATGCCCACGCTCGACGAGATCCAGCACGCATTCGGACTTGCCGATGCCACTCACGCCGGTGAACAAGAGGCCCACCCCGAAGACGTCGGCCAACGAGCCGTGCATCGTGGTCGCGGGCGCGAACTCGTTCTCGAGGAAGGGAGTGAGCTTCTTGTAGAAGTCCGCCGTCTTCACGCCCGAGCGCAGGATGGCGACGCCGGCACGCACGGCCGCGTCGTGCATCCCGTCCGGGACCTCCTGCCCCTTCGTCACGAACACACACGGGATCGGATACGAGAAGAACAGCTCGATCGTGGCCCGACGTTCGGCCTCCGGGCGCGAGTTGATGAACGAGATCTCGGTCTCGCCCATCACCTGCAACCGATGGTGCAGGAACCGGCCGGTCCAGCCCGTGAGGATCAGGCCGGGGCTCTGCGCCTCACCGGTCGTGATCTCGCGCGCCAGCCCATCGGCCGACCCCGCCACTTCGAGCTCCAACACATCACGCAACCGCTCGACGAGCGTTCCGACGGTCAACGGCATCAGCGACTCACAGCCTCAAGGAGAAGCGCCTCACTGGACCGCGCGCAGCGATCCCACGTGAATGTCTCAGCGAATGTTCGCGCCGTGGCCCCCAACGACGCAACGAGGGCTGGGTCCTGCGCGAGCCGATCGAGCGCCTGCCCGAACGCCGCCACATCGCCGTGGGGCACCAAATACCCCGTCTCGCCCTCGCGCACCGACTCCCGGATGCCCGGCGAATTGGACGCCACCACCGGAGTCCCGCTGGCCGCGGCCTCCAGGTTCGTGAGCCCCCAGCCCTCCTTGGTGGACGCCAGCGTGAGCGCCCACGCCCGCCGCAGTAACGCCTGCTTGGCCGCGTCATCCACGAAGCCGAGGAAGCGCACCCGCCCCTGCAACCCCACGTCGGCCACCAACCGCTCCAAGGCCGGGCGATAGTCACCGGACCCCGCGATCTCGAGCACGGCGCGCGGATCGCGTACCTGGGCGAACGCCTTGATCACGATGTCCACGCCCTTGTACTTCTTCAGCCGGCCGAGGTAGGCGAACGTCGGCACGGCCGCACGCTGTGCGGCATCCGGTGTGTAGGCGTCGAAGGCGATGCCGGGATAATTGACGCGCACCAGCGACCGCTCGATCCCGCGCGCCACGAGGTCATCCGCCGTGGACTGGGAGATGGCCTCGAACAACACGCCGCGGTACAGGCGGGCCAACGGCCGCTCCGACAACCACACGGCGCTCCCCAGCACGAGCCCCAACTCGGTGATGGCCGCATCGCCGAAGAGATGCGGCACCCACGCGACGATGGGCGGTCCGCCCCACCGCGGCGTGTACAACGGCACCTTGTTGATGTCCTCGACCATCACGTCGAACGCGTGATCCCTCAAGTGACGCTCCCAATACCGGCGCACCAGGAAGGGGAACGACTGGCGTGTGCCGACGCGCACGACGTGCACCCCGTCGAGCGTGGCCGTGGGAGGACACCCGGGCCAGCCACCGCACAGCAACGTGACGTGGTGCCCCCACCCGACCAGCCGTCCGAAGACCTCATGCAACAGGATCTCCGCGCCGCCGGCCAGCGGATTCTCACGGTCCTGCCAATTGAGGACCAGGATGCGCACTACAACCGCCCCAGGCGTCGCGCGAGCGCGTCGAGCACCCCGTTCACGAACTTGGCGCTCGGCACACCACCGAACCGTTCGGCGAGTCGGATGCACTCCTGCAGCACCACGCGCGTCGGCGTCTCGGCACGCATCAGTTCGGCGGCTCCCAGACGGAGCACCGAGCGCTCGATCGCGCCGAGGCGCTCCAAGCGCCAATGCGCGGTGACGGCCTCGAGGTCCTTATCGAGCTCGGGGCGACGATCGATCACCGTGCGGATCAGCGCTTCGGCGAAGGCACGCTCCGCCGGCGGCACGGCGAGATCGTCGAACAGCGTCATCGTGACGCGCCCGATCGTATCCCCGCCCCGCATGTCGGCCGCGTACAGGGCCTGCAGCGCACGCGCCCGTGCGCGCTGCTCCACTCTACGCGTCGTGATCATCCACCGGCTCCAACGCGTCGAGCCGCGCGAACAAGTCTGCCATCTCGAGGGCGACCATCACCGCGTCGCTCCCCTTATTGCCGTGCGCCCCGCCCGCGCGCTCCTCGGCCTGCGCATCCGTGTCGGTGGTCAACACCCCGAACGCGATCGGCACGCCGAACTCCAACGAGAGCGCCTGCACGCCGCGCGAGGTCTCGCCGGCGACGAAGTCGAAGTGCGGCGTGTCACCGCGGATGAC
>JBEIVF010000262.1:0-2531 GCA_040374005.1 Gemmatimonadaceae bacterium
AGAGGGGGGGGGGGGGAGTACTTCCGCCAGGTGCGCGTGCGGATGGGGGCGTTGCCCGAGCAGGGCGCGTCGTACAAGACGGTGAATGGCAGCATCACGATCTCGATCCCGTCGGGCGCCAACGCGGTGGTGGAAGCGCGGACGGTGAACGGCAGCATCTCGACCGATTTCCCGGTGACCATCCAGGGCAACATGTCGCCGCGTCGGTTGACGGGGACTATTGGGACGGGTGGTCCGCGGCTGGAGTTCAGCACGGTGAACGGGTCGATCCGGCTGCAGAAGAACAACTGATCCCGGGCCGCCAGGGGGTAGGAAACCATTTGGCGGGTCCTACGTACTAAGAGAGTGTGGGTAGGTGGGAGCAACTGAACACGAAGCACCTTTGGCACGAACGGCCCGGGCGAGAGCTCGGGCCGTTCGTGGTTGGGGGGGTCATCCCGCCAACGCCTCCATCTCCCGCGCCTGCACCACATCCTTCCCCGTAATGCCACCCGCATCGTGCGTCGACAGCGTGACGATCACTTTGTTGTACCGAATATCCAGATCGGGATGATGATCCATCGCCTCGGCGATCGGCACCACATCGTCGACGAATGCGACGGCCGCGGGGAAGTTGGTGAACACGAAGGTCTTCGTAATCGCATCGCCGACGCGGCTCCACCCCGGAAGGGTGGTCAGCTCATGGGCGATCTCGGTATCGGAGAGTTTCATTGGATGGTGATCCCCGTCTGCCGTACCGTGGCTCGTCCCGTCGCGCGGTCGCGCACCTCGACGCTTAGACGATACGATCCGGCGGGAAGGGCGCGCAAGTCGAGCGTGAGCTGGTCGGCGATCACGGCTCGGTGCGGCACCGCGCGCTCATAGCGAATGGTCGTCGCATCGCGCCGGCGCTCTACGCCTGCGGTGGCCGCCAGCGGCCCCACGACTGTCGCGCTCAAGTCGCTCGTGGTCCGGCGTTCGGCGGTGATCGTCACCGTCACGGTGTAGGTGGCCTGTCCGTCGCGCGGCGCGAGGTCGTACGTCTCCCAGACCAACGCCACCGCGTCGCGCTGCTGCAACACGCCAACGAGTGGGATCACACCGGCATCACGCCAGCGGGTGAGGGGTTTGGCCTCACCAACCGCGCTGCCAATGAGTACATCGCTGATGCCGAAGCCGCGGCGAAGATAGCCCGTGGTGGGATCATCGGTGAGTAGCACCGGCGCCGTCGCGCGCGCGGCGGTGGCTTCGCCCACGGTGACGATCTCGCCGCGCCACAGGTATTCGCCAACGGGCACCGTGCGTGCCCACGCCGCGAGTCCGTCGTTGGCCACGCGCCACGGTGCACCGGCCATGTCGGGCGTTGTCTTGCCGATCAACCACACGCGCGCATCGAGCCGCGCACCTTGGACTTCGGTGAGTCGCGCCAAGGGCGCGCGTGCGGCGACGAACAGTTCGGTCGAATCCACGCCGGCGCGAAAGCGCACGAGTTGTACGGGCAGCGAGTCGATGCGCCGAGTGGCGATGTTGTCCCAGCGCGCGGGCTCGCGCTCGGTGATGGAGGCGATGACGGCGGCATCGTCGAACGCCAAGCGCTGGCGCGCGTAGCGCGTGTTGCCGGTGAACGCGAACACCAAGCCCGAGTCGTACACCCAGTAGATGGTGATGCCGGCGGCGGCGAAGCGTCCCGCGGCGTTGTCGGGCGGCCGGTAGTCCAACCGTGCGATGGTCGAGGGTGGACCGTAGCGCACATAGATGCGTCCGCGGTCGGTGTCGGCGCCCACGAGACGCTCTTCGGGTTCGGACCAGCGCAGCTCGGCGTACGCGACACGCGCGAGGAACTCGAGCCGCGGCTGTTCGTCGTCGGACGACCAGAGCGGATCGGCGAGGAACCACAGACTGCGCTCCGCCTCCGCGCGCGTGGTGGCATCAGCTTTGGCGAGCGCTTTTGCTTCGCGCGGGGCCATCACGCGTTCGAGGCGATCGAGGCGTTGCCGCTCGTCGGCGCTGAGCCGCTCCAACGCGACATCGAACGCTGTCTTGGCCTCCGTCATCCGACGTTGCCGCGCCTGGGCGAGGCCGAGGGCCATCCAGCCCCACGCGTCTTGCGGTGCGGCGGCGGTGTGCGTGCGGGCGACGGCTTCGACCTCGACCCAGCGGTCTTGCGTGAGCAGCACACTAAACAGCGTGCGCACCGTGCGCGGGTCGCGCGGGGCGAGTGCATAGGCCTCGGCCGCAGCTTCGTTGGCCTGTTGATACGCCGCCGCACCGGCCGCGACGATCGGCACCGCGCGCGTTTGTGACAGCACGATGGTCGCCGCCCAGAACAGATCGGCGGGCGACGGATCGAGCACCGGCCGGAACTCGGGCGGCACGCGCGTGCTCACGAGCTGCTGCAAACTGCGCAGCGTGTCGGCGTCGTTGGACTCGGCGATGCGCCGGTGCGCGTGGCCCTCGTAGGTGGTGAGCTGCGTGCGCGCTTCGGTGAGGAGCTGCGTGACGCGCTGGGCCGTGTCGCGCGCGGTGCGCTGCGCGGCGAGGGGGGTGGCGAG
>JBEIVF010000059.1:0-9904 GCA_040374005.1 Gemmatimonadaceae bacterium
CCCGTGTTCCAGCCTTGAGAGGGCTGTGTCCTAGTCCCCTAGACGATACCGCCGAACGTCCTTCTACTACCGACAGGCCCGGAGGGAATCGAACCCCCAACCGCCGGTTTTGGAGACCGGTGCTCTACCAATTGAGCTACGGACCTACGTCAGGGTGACTGACGGGACTTGAACCCGCAACCCCCGGAATCACAATCCGGTGCTCTAACCAATTGAGCTACAATCACCATCGGCCAGCGATCGGTTCAATCGCATGCCAGACCGCAAAAGCTAATACCGCATCGCCCCCGCATCAACTGGGGGCGCATCACCCTCAGTCGTCCGCCTTCGCCCGCTCGAGGTAGTCGCCCGTGTTCGGGTTCACCCGTACCCGCTCCCCCACCGCGATGAACTCGGGGACGTTCACCGTCACCCCGTTCTCCAGCGTCGCCGGCTTGCTCGAGGCCGTCTTCGTCGCCGTCTTCATCACGGGCGCCGTGTCCACGATCTCGAGCACCAACCGCTCCGGCAACTGGATGCCGATCGGCCGCCCATTGTAGTACTCGGCGAGGATCTTGAGGCCGCCCTGCATCCACTGCGCGGCATCGCCCAACGCCTCGTCGTCCATCTCGAGCTGGTCGTAATTGTCCGTGTTCATGAAGTGGTACGTATCACCACCCTTGTACAGGAACTCCAGCTCGTGCGTCTCCATGTTTGCCTTCTCGATGGAGTCGTCCGCGCGGAACCGATGCTCGAAATTGTTGCCCGACCGAAGGTTCTTGAGCTTGGCCTGCACCATCGCCCGAAGATTCCCCGGGGTGTGGTGACGGAACTCGATGATGCGGCAGGGATCGCCTTCCCACACGATCACCATCCCGCGCCGAATCTGCGTAGCCGGAAACGCCATAAGAAGACCGGAGAAAGTCAATAAAACAGGTACAGCCTAGAAAGTTACTAACTCTGGCTTCTGGGGGCTAGGGGGGACCCGCAAGAGGCACGAGAGGCACGGGGGGCTTGGGCTACCGCCGTAGAGCCGCCAAAAGCTCCCGCACCGCGGCGTCCAGCTGGCTATCCCGGCCCGAGTAGGCCTCCCCCACCGGGCGCTCCACGGCCACGTCCACGGGCCTCGGGTTCAGCTCCATGTTCTTGCCGTCGGCGCCGTCCACCCGCGTGGTGGGCATCCGCATGCCAGTGGTGCCGTCCAGCAGGGTCACGTTGGACGTGTAGACGATCCAGCCCGAGGTCGGCTCCCCCACCACCTTCCCGAGCCCCAGGGTGCGGTAGCCCTCCGTGAAGTCCTCAGCGTCGGACAACGAATGCTGGTTGGTCACCAAGATCGTCGGCTTCTCCAGCGAACGCTGGCCGAGCTGCATGCGACCGGGTGCGGACGGATTGCCCCGGCCGGTCAGCGTCAGGTAAGGACGCCGCGTGAACACATCGAGCGCATACGCGTTCACGAAGCCACCGTTGTTGTTGCGGATGTCGATGACCACACCCTCGCGCGCATAGTTCTCCGTGTCGAGGTCGTTGTACAACCGCTGCAGCGACTGCTCTGACATGTCGAGCATATGCACGTAGCCCAAGCGGCCCTCCGACACGCGATGTACGTACGCGCGCCGTGACTCCACCCACGCGCTGTACAACAACTGCTTCTCGGCCCCACCGCTGATGGGTTGTACCTCCACGCGGCGCGGTGCCGCCGATCCCGTGACGATGCTCAGCACGACCTTGCGACCCGTGGTGTGCCGTAGCAGGGCGTCGAGGTTCGTCGTCGCTTCGATCGGCGTGGAGTCGACCGCCGTGATCACATCGCCGACATTCACGCCGCCCGCGAGCGCGAGCGGACCGAACGGCACCACCTCAGCGATGCGCAGTTGTCCACGCTGCTCGAACGCCGCGCGATCCCACACCGCACCGAGACGTCCCACCGGCTCAGTGACGCCCGCTGATGACGGTCCACTGATGCCCGAGTGTGACGCGTTGAGCTCACCCACCATCAGGTTCAGCAACCGGCGGAGCTCCTCTGGGGTGCGCGCACCAGCGACCTGCGGCGCGAACCGTGTGCGCACCGCGGGCCAGTCGGCGCCGTGCATCGCGGGATCGTAGAACCAATCGCGCTGCCAGCTCCACGCCTGCTCGAACACGCCCATCCGCGTACCGAGGAAGTCGTCGGTGACCGCCGCCGACGCCGCGACCGTACGCACCGCGCGGCTCTCCACGTTCACCGCGCTGATGCGCCCCCCATCGCTGAACCACACCTCGCGACCATCCGGCGCCCACACGATGTTGCTCTTGCCCGTCGTGGTGGTGGTGAGCTGCCGCGGCGCCCCGCCCTCACCGCGCGCGGGGTCGAGGGAGGAGGCGTACAGATTGCTACTGCCGCCGCCACTTGAGGTGAAGACCACGGTCTTCCCATCAGGGCTCAGGTACTTCGCGCCGAGCGGCAGGCCCAGCGAGAGCCGTGACGAACGCGTGCGGATCCCATCGAACGCGATCCGCGTGGTCGCCACCACCGGACGCGCACTCGTGTCGCGCGGTGCCGTGCCAGCCGACCGCGCCGCGCCCTGCTCGAACAATCCACGGAACGCATCCTCGCGGAACTGCGGCGCACGCGGCACGAGGTCGACGCGCACGAGTTGCGTCTCCTCCGTGCGCTGCGACGTCTCGTACAGCAAGAACGTGCCATCGCCCGACCACTCGATGCCATTGCCGTTGGTGCTGGCCAAGAAGCTCACCTGGCGCGCCGTGCCGCCCGCGACCGGCACCACCCACGCGTTCGTGAAGCCCTTGTCACCCGCCACGAGATAGGCGATCCACTCGCCATCGGGCGACCACGCGATACCGCGGTCGCGCATGAACGGCGGCCGCCGGAACGGACCCTGCGCCACACGGTGATCGTTGCTGCCATCGACATCCATCACGCGGATCTCGGTGCCGTCCTTCACGTAGGCCACCTTCGTGCCCGCACGATTCAGCACCGGCGCGAACGCATCGCCGCTCGGCGTGAGACGCGCTTCCGTGCGCGTGCCGAAGTCATAGCGATACAGCGCCCACACGCCCGCGCGCCACGCGGCGAAGAGCACGCGACGGCTCTCGGGGAGCCACATCGGCGACACAGTCAGTCCCACATTCGTCGCCGCCCGCTCGGCTTCACCGCCGTCGCGCGCCGACACGCCGAACAGATCGCCACGCGTCGCCAGCGCGAGCTTGCGACCATCCGGCGCCACCGCGAACGTGAACCCGGTGCTCACCACCGTGCGCTGGGCCGGCGGCGACGCGATGCTCGCGCCCAATGTGATCGGCAGTGCTTGGGTCCGGCCGGATCCCACCTCAAGGGTCCAGATCCCGAAGTCACGCTCGAACGCGATCTTGTCGCCCGCGCGCGTGATCGTGGGCCACAACACGCGGCCGTCGCGGAAGGTGGTCAGACGGCGCGCCGTGCCGCTCCCATCGCTGGCACGCACCCACAGGTTCTCCGCCTGCTCGCGGTCGGACATGTAGAACACTTGGCGTCCGTCGGCCGACCACATCGGCCACGCATCCTTCCCACCACCCGCCTCACCGATGCGCGTGTACTGCGGCGCGCTCGTGCCATCGCCCGCGCGCACCAACCAGATCTCGCTCTCGTCGATGTGACTGTGGCCATTGCGCCACCACTGCCCGGGCACGGTCCCGCGCGCGGTGATCGCCAGCGCACTCCCATCCGGCGACGGCGCGGCCCAATACTCCGACGCATACCGATCACCGGCCACCACCATCGGCGTGCCGCCGGTGGCACGCACGCGCAGCACATCGTGCATGCCCGCCACATCGCGCGCGGTGGAGTTGAAGTACAGCCACTGCCCATCGGGCGACCACCCGCCGAGTTGCTCGGCGGCATCATCGAAGGTGACGCGCGTCAACGCTCCGCTGCGCGTGTCGAACACGTACAGGTCGCCATTGCCCGAGCGCTCCGACACGAAAGCGAGTCGGGTGCCATCGGGCGAGTACAGCGGCCGCGAGTCGTGTGCGGGATGCGCGATGAGCAGGGTCGCTTGCCCACCCGCGGCCGGCACCGTCCAGATGTCACCGCCGGAGACGAACGCGATCACCGCGCCATCAGGACGGATGGCCGGTTCGTAGAACGTCGGACGCGCCGCCACTTGGGCGAACGCAATGGTACCTACGAGCAACGCAGTCAGCATACGAGACGCTCAGCGAGAGGTGGGCAATGAACGCAGCAGCGGAACGAGCGCCGGCCACAAGGTACGCGCGGCCAACTCGGCGCCCTCAGGGGTCGGATGGATCCCATCAGCCTGGTTGAGCGCAGGCACGCCGGCCACGCGCTCCAGCAGGAACGGCAACAGCGTGAGCTGCTCAGCGCGCGCCACCTCACCGAAGACGGCACGGAACCGCGTCGTGTATGCGGGGCCGAGGTTCGGCGGCGCTTCCATCTGGATCAACGCGATGGGCACCCCCGGATGCGCGGCCCGCGCCCGCACAACGATACCGCGGAGGTTCGCCGCCGTCGAGTCGGGATCCACGCCCCGGAGGCCATCGTTGGCCCCCGTCTCGATGATCAGCAGCGCGGGCGCCTCTTGGAGCAGCCACTCGACGCGGCGCAGCGCGCCGGCCGAGGTCTCGCCGCTGAGACCCGCGTTGACGATCCGGACCGGGAAACCGGCCGAGTCGGCGAGCCGTTGGAGCACCGCGGGGTATGCTTCTTCGGGGGCGACCCCCAGTCCGGCGGTGAGACTCGTTCCCAGGATCACGACCCGCGCCCCCGTGGCGCTCGTTGCCTCGGTCATGGTCGCCTCGCTTGATTGCGTCGTAGGCGCCGGCGTCGCGGGGACCGGAGCATCGCTCCCGCTCCCACAGCCGATCAGGCCCAGCGCCATCCCGATCCTCAGCCACTGCCTCGATGCTCGTCGCACGGAACCTCAGTAAAGAGTTCACCAGCGGGGCACACCAACTCTCGGTGCTCCACGGCGTGTCGTTCGATATCCCCGATGGGGCCTGCGTGGCGATCGTCGGCCCCTCGGGGAGTGGCAAGACGACATTGCTGGGCCTGCTCGCCGGTCTCGATACGCCGTCGGGCGGCGAGGTGATCCTCGACGGGGCGCCGCTCCATGCGCTCAGTGAGGATGCCCGCGCCAAGGTCCGGGGCGACAAGGTCGGTTTCGTGTTCCAGAGCTTCCAGCTAATCCCGACGCTGACCGCTGTAGAAAATGTACAAGTCCCGCTGGAGCTGCGGGGAGACCGCGGGGCCGGTGCGCGGGCCCGGACGCTCCTGGAGCGCGTGGGGCTAGGGGCACGGCTCGACCACTACCCCACACAACTCTCCGGGGGCGAGCAGCAGCGCGTGGCGATCGCACGGGCGTTCGCGAACCGGCCGAAGGTGCTGTTCGCCGACGAGCCGACGGGCAACCTCGACGGCGCCACGGGCGATCGGATCGTCGCACTCCTCGAAGCCCTGAACCGCGATGAGGGCACGACGATCGTGCTCGTCACGCACGACGCCGCCCTGGCCGAGCGCACGCAACGCGTGATCCGGCTCCGCGACGGCGATCTCGTCGAGGACCGTCTGACCACGCGGCGCTAGGCGATGCTCCCCCTGCTCCGCTTGGCGTGGCGCGAGAGTCGCACCGCGCGCCGACGGCTGTTGCTCTTCATGAGCAGCATCTCGCTCGGGGTGGCCGCTCTGGTCGCTATCGATTCGTTCGCCGCGAACACCACCCGCTCGATCCGCGAGCAGTCACGCGCGATCCTCGGTGGCGATCTGGCCTTCAGTGCCCGGCAGGCCTTCGCTCCGCCGGTCGTCGCGTTGTTCGACTCCTTGCGCACGGCGGGGGTGCCGGTCGAGCACGTGACGACCTTCGGCTCGATGGCCACGGTGACCCGTACCGGCGCCACGCGGCTGACGCAGGTGCGTGCGGTGACGGCAGGCTATCCGCTGTACGGCGACGTGGTGACGGTGCCCACCGGCGCCTGGGCTGGATTGAGCGCCCGCGCGATCGCGCTCGTGGATCCATCGCTCCTCATCGCGCTCGACGCGCAGGTGGGCGATTCGCTCTCGCTCGGCTTTGCCACGTTCGTCATCGCCGGCGTCGTGGAGCAGATCCCGGGTGACCCCGGTGTGGCCGCCGCCATCGGGCCGCGCGTGTTCATCGCCGAGCGCTGGGTCGCCGCGACGCAGTTGCTCACGTTCGGGAGTCGCGCCGAGTACGAAGCGGTGGTCAAGCTGCCGCCCGAGACGGCTCCTGGGCGGTGGATCGCCCCGCTGCGCCCAACGTTCCGCGAGAGTGACGTCCGCATCCGCACCGTGAACGAACGCGAGAACGATCTCGCGGATGGCATCGGGCAACTCTCCAAGTTCATCGGCGTGGTCGGGCTCGTGGCACTGCTCCTCGGCGGGATCGGCGTCGCCAGCGGCGTGCACGCCTTCGTGCAGCGTAAGGTCGAGACGGTCGCGATCCTCCGCTGCCTCGGCGCGACGGGGTGGCAGGTGCTCTTGGTCTATGCGATCCAAGCCGCCGCGATGGGACTCGTGGGCGCCACGGGTGGCGCGGTGTTGGGCGTGGGCATCCAGTATGCGCTCCCACTCGCCCTCGGGGACTTCCTCCCGGTGGATGTCGCGATCACGCTCGAGCCGTCGGCGATCTTCTCCGGCATCGCGATCGGGGTGTGGGTGGCGCTCATCTTCGCCCTGCGACCGCTCCTCGCGTTGCGACGCATCTCGCCGTTGGCGACGCTGCGCCGTGATGCGGTGACGATCGACGCCGCGCGGCGGCGCGATCCGGCGACCTGGGCGGTCACGGCGCTGCTCGCCACGTCGGTGGTGCTGCTCGCCATGACACGTGCCGAGAACGCGGAGGAGGGCTTCTACTTCACGCTGGGGATCGCGGCGACCTTAGGGATCCTCGCAGCGAGTGCCCTGCTGTTGATCGGCGTGGCGCGGCGGGTGTCACGGCCGGGGCTGCCGTACGTGCTCCGCCAAGGCATCGCCAATCTGCACCGTCCCGCGAACCAGACGACGTCGGTGGTGATCGCACTGGGCTTCGGCGCGTTCTTGGTCAGCACGTTGTACTTGGTGCAAGCGAACTTGCTGCAGCAGTTCGACCGCACCGTGGGTGCGTCGCGCGGCAACCTGTTGTTCTTCGACGTCCAGGACGACCAGCGCCGTGGGGTGGATTCGCTCGTGCGGAACGCGGGGCAAGCGGTATTGCAGTCGGTCCCGATCGTGACGATGCGGATTCAACTGATCAACGGCAAGGACGTCCCGGCGTACGCCCGCGAGGTCGGCATCCCGCCGAGCTACTGGGCACTCCGTCGTGAGTACCGGTCCACGTATCGCGACACGATCGTCGCCACGGAGACGCTCCTCGATGGCGAGTGGTTCGCGCCAGCCCCCGTGGCCGGCGCCCCGTTCGAACTGTCGTTGGAACACGAAGTGGCGGAGAATCTGCGCGTGGGGTTAGGGGACGAGATCACGTGGGATGTGCAGGGTGTGGCCGTGCGCACACGGCTGACGAGCATCCGCGAAGTGGACTGGGGACAGTTCGAGCCCAACTTCTTCGCGGTGTTCCCGACGGCGGCGCTGCGCGAGGCGCCGCAGCAACACATCGTGCTCGCGGCCGTGAACGCCGACACGACGGTCGCGCGGCTCCAACGGCAGGCCGTGGCGCGCTTCCCCAACGTCTCGAGCATCGATCTCTCGCTGATCCGCGGCACCATCACGCAGATCGTGGAGCGCGTGGCCACCGCCGTGCGCTTCCTCGCCCTCTTCTCGTTCGCGATGGGGATCCCCGTGCTGTTCAGCGCGGTGGCGGCCACCCGGCGCGACCGCCTGCGGGAGAGCGTGCTGCTCAAAGCGCTCGGTGCGTCGCGAGCGCAGGTCGGGCGGATCCTGCTGAGCGAGTACGCCGCACTGGGCATGCTCGGGGCGCTTGCCGGCATGGTGCTCTCGTACGGGGCCGCGTGGGCCCTGATGCGCTGGGTCTTCGCACTCCCCTTCGCCGGCGCGCCACTCGCCGCACTCGCCATCGCCGCGTTGATGGCGTCGATGGCGTTGGTGATCGGCATGCTGACGAGCCGTGATGTGTTCCGCGTCACGGCGATGGAAGCGCTGCGCGAATAGCGCGGCGCGCGTGCGCCGCTACTGCAGGCGCACGAGCGCGATGCGCAAGTTGGGCGACAACGGGCTGCCCGTCGTGCCGAGCAACTCGATCATCTGGCGGCCAGTGGCCTGGCCACTGAGCTCGAACAGCGCGAAGGCGCTCCCCCCGACGGTGGGCACCGTGACCTCGAAGGTGCCGAACCCGACGGCGCGCGGCCGCAGCGGCGGCGTCTGCGTGTAGGTCTGCGGGAAATCCGTGGCCATGCCATGGTAGATCGACGGCATGTTCCACGATGGCATGTGCAAGCGCGGATTCAGACTGACGAACCCGGGACGATCGTCGAGGTACATCGCGAGTGACCATTCGCCGACGATCTCCTCCCACGACCGACCGAGACGCGCGGTCACGTTGGGGATCCCCTTGGCCGACGTGCGGACCAGCGAGGTGAGGAAGGCGCTCTCGCTGACGGGGTGATTGTCGAGTGCCCAGCGGATGATCGACCAGGCCGATGCGTAGAAGGTGAAGTCGCTCGCGCCGACGCGGCCGCCGAGCGGGGACCGTGGCTCGGGGTCACGCAGAAAGTCGTACAGCCCGGTAGAGCCGAAGTGCCGGTACATGCCGTACGGCTTATGCAGGCACCGTGCACCGCCTTGTTGCCCGAGCGGGCGGACATCACAGAACAGCGTCGAGGCGTAGTCGGCGTTGGCGCCCTGCAGCAGGCCATCGTACACGACCTGCCGCGACCAGATCTCCTCCGCGTGGCGCGCGAGGCCTTCCTCCAGCCACGGGTCCTCCAACGCGCTGGTGCCACCGAAATCCGCGATCCGATTGGCGTACGAAGCGATGTGCTTCGTTTCGTGGATCAGCGTCGAACGAATGGTCCAGTACCAATACGTCCGGGACCCCGGCGACAGCGAGGCACCGGTGTTCGTCGGGACGACCGAGTAGAACACCTCACCACGATTACTCGACGCGTACTGCGACGTCGGGAAGAAGTCGCAACTCACCACGAATCCCGCGAGACTCCCGAAGGCGTTCACGCGCGGCGAGAAGAGCATGATGATCTTGCCGTTGTTGTCCAACTGGGCGTCGAGCCGGAGCGGCGACCCGAAGTTGGCCTCGACGATGCTGAACATCCCCGCATCGAACTGCTCACCGATCTCCCGGTACAGGGAATCACTCTGGCCGACCGGCGTCGTGATCGCACCAAAGACACTGGACGTATCCTCGAGCACGATGGCCCGCGTGCCGTTGTAGAGGACGCGCGCGTTCACCGTCAGATGGTTCTGACAGAAGTCGCCGCCGCCAGTGAGGAAAGCGCCGACGTTCGGGATGCGCATGGGCACGATCGTCCCGACCGGTGTTTGCGGCGCGATCGCGGACGCGCGGACGCCAGCCGCCCGATCCGTCGCGCGCTCCAGCGGTATCTGGGCGACGATGCGCCGATTGGCCTCGAGCACGCGCGCATGCGCATCCGACTCCGCCGTCTGGAGCGCGTCCCGCAACGCGGTGCCCGCTCGACTCGGGACGTGTCGCGGGACCGTTGCCGCCATCGGCACGACCTCCGTCCTGACGCGCACCGGATCGGAGGCCACGGCGAGGCCCGCCGCCCCGCGCAACCGGAAGCCAGTCGTCGCATGCGCACTACCGGCGATGCTGTACACGCTCAGCGCATACCGCCCGCCACCAGCGGGGAGCTCGAAGCAGTCGCTCGCGCCCGCGTCCGTCAGCAGGACCGACTCCCCGACCTCGAGCGCGCGCAGCCGCGCGGATTGCAGCGGGTGCGCGCGCGCATCCCCTTCCACGCCGCGAAGCACTTGGACGAAGAC